>DASUHM010000065.1 GCA_036273515.1 Gaiellales bacterium | reverse complement strand
CGGCCCGGTGGTGGGCGTGGCGGCGACGGCGGCCCCGGCGGCCAGGGCGGAGGCCCGGGCGGCGGCGGTGGTGGCGGCGGACGCCGTCCCCGGTCGCGTCCGCGCCCGGCCCAGTCCGACGCTCCGGCGCCCGAGGCCACGCAGGCCCCGGCGGAGAAGCCCGCCGAGGCCCCGGCTCCGACCCCGCCCGCGCCCGCCGAGGGAGCTGAGTAGTGCTCCTCCCCAAGCGCACCAAGTACCGCCGCGTCCATCGCGGCCGCCGCCGCGGCGACGCCACGGGCGGGACGCGGGTCATGTTCGGCGAGTACGGGCTGAAGTCGCTCGAGGCCGGCTGGGTCACCAACCGTCAGATCGAGGCCGCCCGTATCGCGATGACGCGCAAGATCAAGCGCGGCGGCAAGGTCTGGATCACGATCTTCCCCGACAAGTCGGTGACCCAGAAGCCCGCCGAGACGCGCATGGGCTCGGGCAAGGGCTCGCCGGAGCACTGGGTGGCGGTCGTGAAGCCGGGCCGGGTCATGTTCGAGCTGGCCGGCGTTCCCGAGCCGCTCGCGCGCGAGGCGATCCGGCTGGCCGCCATGAAGCTGCCGGTGAAAGCGAAGTTCGTGTCCCGGGAGGGTGATCTGTTTGAAGGCCAGTGAGATTCGCGAGCTGACCGCGGACGAGCTCGAGCGCAAGCTGGCCGAGACGCGCCAGGAGCTGTTCAACCTGCGCTTCCAGCACGCCACCGGCGCGCTCGACAACACTGCCGCGCTCACGCGCGTCAAGCGTGACATCGCCCGGCTGCTGACGATGGCCGGCGAGGGCGCACGCACCGGGAGCGCCTCGTGAGCGCCGCCGAGCAGACTCAGCGCGGCCGCCGCAAGGAGCGCCGCGGCGTGGTCGTCTCCGACGCGATGGACAAGACCGTCGTCGTCCGGGTCGACGTCGTGAAGCCGCACCCGAAGTACCACAAGATGCTGCGCCGCTCGATCAAGCTGCACGCGCACGACGAGGCCAACAGCTCGAAGGTCGGCGACGTCGTCCGCCTGGTCGAGACCCGGCCCCTGTCGCGCACGAAGCGCTGGCGGGTCGCGGAGATCGTCGAGGTGGCGAAGTGATCCAGGTCGAGACCCGGCTGCGTGTCGCCGACAACACCGGCGCCCGCGAGCTGCTCTGCATTCGCATCAAGGGCGGCAGCCGGCGTCGCTATGCCGGGGTCGGGGATATCATCGTCGGCACCGTCAAGCAGGCCACGCCCAACGGCGCCGTCAAGAAGGGCGAGGTGGTGACGGCCGTGGTGGTGCGCACGACGAAGCAGCATCACCGCGACGACGGCACGTACATCGCGTTCGACGAGAACGCGGCCGTGATCATCGATGCCCAGCGCAACCCGCGGGGCACGCGCATATTCGGGCCCGTCGCGCGCGAGCTGCGCGAGCGCAATTTCATGAAGATCGTCTCCCTAGCACCGGAAGTCCTCTAGCACCATGGCAGCGAAGCTCAAGATCAAGACGGGTGACTCGGTCGAGGTGCTTTCCGGCAAGGACGCCGGCAAGCGCGGCACCGTCACGCGCGTCCTGCCGGCCCAGCGCCGGGTCGTCGTCGAGAAGGTGAACATGGTCAAGCGGCACACGAAGCCGCGGCCGGCGCCGCGTGCCTCGGGCAGCCAGCAGATCATCCCCGGCGGCGTGCTCGAGCGGGAGGCGCCGCTGCAGATCTCGAACGTCGCCCTCGTGTGCCCGGCGTGCGGCAAGCCCAGCCGGGTCGGCTACCGGATCAACGAGAAGGACGGCAACAAGGTGCGCGTCTGCCGCAACTGCGGGAAGGACGTCGACAGGTGAGCGCGACCGAGATCCCCACGCCCCGGCTGAAGGAGCGGTACGACTCCGAGGTACGCGCCCAGCTGCAGCAGCAGCTCGGGCTGTCCTCGACGATGGCCGTGCCGCGGCTCGAGAAGATCACGCTCAACATGGGCGTCGGCGAGGCCAAGATCAACTCGAAGGCGCTCGACGACGCGACCGAGCAGCTGGCGATCATCTCCGGGCAGCACCCGGTGGTGACGCGGGCCAAGAAGTCGATCGCCGGCTTCAAGATCCGCGACGGTATGCCCATCGGCTGCAAGGTCACGCTGCGCGGCGCCCGCATGTACGAGTTCCTCGACCGGCTGACGACCATCGCGCTGCCCCGGATCCGCGACTTCCGCGGCATCAACCCGGGCTCGTTCGACGGCCGCGGCAACTTCTCGATGGGCGTCCGCGAGCAGATCATCTTCCCGGAGATCAACTACGACGACGTCTCCGAGGTGCGGGGCCTGAACATCACGATCACGACGACGGCGGCCGACGACGAGGGCGCGCGCGAGCTGCTGCGTGCCCTGGGGATGCCGTTCGCGGGCTGAGCCCGCAGGAAGAAGGACGAGACCAGGTATGGCGAAGACATCACTCAGGGTCAAGCAGTCGCGGGGCGCGAAGTTCCAGACGCGCTCGTATCACCGCTGCTCGCGCTGCGGGCGCTCGCGCGCGTACTTCCGCAAGTTCGGAGTGTGCCGCATCTGCCTGCGCGAGCTCGCCCACCAGGGCGTGATCCCGGGAATGACGAAGTCGAGCTGGTGAGGAGCGGTCATGGTCAGTGATCCAATCGGCGACATGCTCACCCGTATCCGCAACGGCAACACGGCGCTGCACGAGTCGGTGACGATGCCCACCTCCGGGATGAAGCGCGAGATCGCGCGCATCCTCAAGGAGGAGGGCTACATCGACGACTGGGCCATCTCGAAGGGTGAGACGCACGACACGCTCACCGTGACGCTGCGCTACGGCCCCAGCCGCGAGCGGGTGATCTCGGGGCTGAAGCGCGTGTCCAAGCCTGGCCGGCGCGTGTACGCGAAGAAGGACCGGCCGCACCGCGTGCTGGGCGGTATGGGCCTCGCCATCCTGTCGACGTCGAAGGGCGTCGTCACCGGCCGCCAGGCCCAGGAGCAGGGCGTCGGCGGAGAGGTGCTGTGCTATGTGTGGTGAGCGATGAGCAGAATCGGACGCATGCCGATCACCGTCCCCGACGGGGTCACCGTCGATATCGCGCCCGGCCGCGTGTCGGTCACGGGCCCGCGCGGCGAGCTCTCCGAGCGGATCTCGCCCCAGATGACCGTCGCGCAGGAGGACGGCCGCATCGTCGTGACGCGGCCGACCGACCGCAACGACCATCGCGCGCTGCACGGCCTCACCCGGACGCTGGTCGCGAACATGGTCACCGGCGTCACGGACGGGTTCTCCAAGCGGCTCGAGATCCAGGGCGTCGGCTACCGCGCCGCGCTTCGGGGCTCCGACCTCGAGATGCAGCTCGGCTTCAGCCATCCCGTCACGGTGAAGGCGCCGCAGGGCATCACGTTCGAGGTGCCGCAGCCGACGCAGATCGTGGTCAGCGGCTCGAGCAAGCAGCAGGTCGGCGAGATCGCGGCCCAGATCCGCAAGTGGCGCCCGCCGGAGCCCTACAAGGGCAAGGGCGTCCGCTACGCGGGCGAGCGCGTCATCCGCAAGGTCGGAAAGCGAGCGTAGAGACTCAAATGGCGATCAAGACCAAGCAGCAGGCCCGTCTGCGCCGGCACCGGCGCGTGCGCGCGAAGGTGACCGGCTCCGCCGACCGGCCGCGCCTGGCCGTGTACCGCTCGAACCGCGGCATCGCCGCCCAGGTGATCGACGACGCGTCGGGCCGCACGCTCGCGGCCGCGTCGAGCCAGGACAAGTCGCTCACCAAGACGAAGCGGGCCGAGGCTCCCGCAGCCGTCGGCAAGCTCGTCGCCGAGCGGGCCAAGGATGCGGGCGTGGCCACAGTCGTGTTCGACCGCGGCGGCTACCTTTATCACGGGCGGGTCAAGGCGCTCGCCGACGCCGCCCGACAGAACGGATTGGAGTTTTAGCCGTGGGGGAAACCAGGTTTCCCCTCCCGGGCCCCCTTCTCAAGGGGGCGCTCGGGTCGCCGACTCGCTCCGGCGACAGCGCGGTGTCGCCGGAGCCCCGGACCGACACCTCGCCTACGCTTCGACGCGACGAACGCCGCGAGCAAGGAGATCTAGAGCACACATGGCTGTAGCACCCCGTCCAGGATCGCGTAACCCCGCCGCCCGCGGGTCGGAGGTCGCCGGCCGCGACCTGCAGGAGCGGGTCGTGAAGATCAACCGCGTCGCCAAGGTCGTGAAGGGCGGCCGCCGGTTCTCCTTCACGGCGCTGGTGGTCGTCGGCGACGAGGTCGACCACGTGGGCGTCGGCTACGGCAAGGCGAACGAGGTGCCGTCGGCGATCGCCAAGGCGGTCGAGGACGCGAAGAAGAACCTCTTCCAGATCCCGAAGTACAAGAACACGATCACGCACCAGGTGACCGGCCGCTACGGCGCCGGCCGGGTGCTCCTGAAGCCCGCCTCCGAGGGCACCGGCGTCATCGCCGGCGCAGGCGTGCGGGCCGTGCTCGAGCTGGGCGGGGTGCGCGACATCCTGGCCAAGTCGCTCGGCACCGCGAACCCGATCAACCTCCTGATGGCGACCGTGCAGGGCCTGAAGTCGCTGAAGCGGCCCGAGGACGTGGCCAAGCTGCGCGGGCTCCAGATCCGCGACGTGATCAAGCCGCACTCCGAGGTCGTCGCCGAGGCGAGCGCGGAGGCCGACGCGGCCGCGGCGGTGGCCGAGCCCGAGGCACCCGCGGCGCCGCCGGAGCCGGCCAAGCCCAAGGCCGCACCGAAGCCGAAGGCGGCCGCCAAGCCGAAGGCCGCTCCCAAGCCGAAGGCCGAGCCCAAGGCAGAGCCGAAGGAAGACGCTGCGGCCGAGCCCGAGGCCGCCGAGGCCGAGGCCGAGGCTGCGCCGGCCGAGGAGGCAAAGCCGAAGAAGGCGCCGCGCAAGCGCGCGCCGAAGGCCGAGGCCGACAAGGCGGACAAGCCGGCTGACGAGAAGCCCGAGGCTGGTGACGACGTCTGATGGCGAAGCTCCGCATCACCCAGGTGCGCGGCACCGCCCGCATCCGGCCGGAGCATCGCGGCACGCTACGCGCGCTCGGCCTGCGCAAGATCAACGCCGAGACCGTCCGCGACGACTCGCCGGTGCTGCAGGGCATGCTGCGCCGCGTGAACGCGCTCGTGAAGGTGGAGGAGATCGATGGCTGACGAGACGACCGCTGCACCCGGGCTGCACCAGCTGCGCCCGGCCGAGGGCAGCCACCGCGAACGGAAGCGGATCGGCCGGGGCGAGGGCTCCGGCAACGGCAAGACGTCCGGCCGCGGCCAGAAGGGCCAGAAGTCGCGCTCGGGCAGCCACCGCATGCGGGCCGGGTTCGAGGGCGGGCAGATGCCGCTCTACATGCGCCTCGGCAAGCTGCGCGGCCCCAACCACAGAAAGTCGATGCCGATGGGCCCGTTCCGCACGTACACCACGCCGGTGAACGTGCGCGACTTGGGGCGCTTCGACGCCGGTGTCGAGGTCACCCCCGAGCTGCTGAAGGCGGCGGGCGTCGTCCGCACGCTGCGCCACCCGGTGAAGATCCTGGGCGACGGCGAGCTCTCGCGCGGGCTGACCGTGCACGCGCACGCCTTCTCGCGCCGGGCCGCCGAGCTGATCGAGAGCGCGGGCGGCAAGGCCGTGGTCATCGGCGGCGGGCCGGCCGTGGCCGAGCCCAAGCCGAAGAAGAAGGCCGCCGCGAAGCCCAAGCCGGAACCCGCCGAGGAGCCGGCCGCCGCGGCCGAGGCTGAGGCAGATGCGCCCGAGGCCGACGCCCCCGAGGCGGACGCCGAGGCCGAGACGGAGACCGAGACCGGGGAGTAGGCGGGAACCGACGTGCTGCAGAACCTGATCAACGCCTGGCGCACGCCGGATCTGCGCAAGAAGCTGCTCTTCACGGCGGCGATGCTCGCCCTCTACCGGCTGGGCTCCTACATCCCGGCGCCGGGCGTGAACTCGGACGCGCTCTCGAGCGCGCTCTCGAGCCAGGGCGGCATCTTCGGCCTCCTGTCGGTGTTCTCCGGCGGCGGTCTGGCCCGGCTCGGCGTCTTCGCGCTCGGGATCATGCCCTACATCACGGCCTCGATCATCCTGCAGGTCATGACGCCCGTCTTCCCCAACCTCCAGGCTCTCCAGAAGGAGGGCGAGCTGGGGCAGCGCCGCATCACCCAGTACACCCGCTACCTGACGGTGGCGCTGGCCGGCCTCCAGGCGCTCGGCTACACGTACGCGTTCCACTCCAACGCGCTCGGCGTCACCACGACCGGCAGCCTGATCAACTGGACGCTCGGGAACGTCATCCTGATCGTCGTCACCCTGACCGCCGGCGCGACGCTGCTCATGTGGATCGGCGAGCTGATCACCCAGCGCGGTGTCGGCAACGGGATGTCGCTGCTGATCTTCGCCTCGATCCTGACGTCGGCCCCGGCCGGCATCTCGGCCTGGTGGAACGGCTCGACGTTCGAGAAGCTCTCGCTGCCCATCGTGGTCTTCGGCGTGATCGTCGCCGTCGTCTACGTGCAGGAGGGGATCCGCAAGATCCCGATCCAGTACGCCAAGCGGATGGTGGGGCGGCGCATGACGACGGGCGGCTCGACCTACCTGCCGCTGCGCGTGAACATGGCCGGCGTGATTCCCGTGATCTTCGCCGCCGCGATCATGGCGTTCCCGCCGACGGTCGGGCAGCTCGTGCCGTGGGGGATCGCCCACGACCTGGCCCGGTTCCTGCAGCCCGGCGGCTGGCCCTTCCTGATCGGCGAGGCGGTGCTGATCTTCGGCTTCACGTTCTTCTACGTGGCCGTGATCTTCAACTCGATCGAGCAGGCGGACAACCTGAAGAAGAACGGCGGGTTCGTGCCCGGCGTGCGCCCCGGGCGGCCCACCGCCCAGTACCTCGAGCGCGTGCTGGTGCGGCTGACCGTCGCCGGCGGCCTCTTCCTGGCCGCCGTCGCCGTCCTGCCGTCGCTCTTCATCAAGTACGGCGGGTTCTCGCAGGCGACCGCCCGGGCGCTGGGCGGCACGTCGGTGCTGATCGTGGTGGGCGTTGCCATCGACACGATGCGGCAGATCGAGTCGCAGCTCTCGATGCGCGCCTACAAGGGCTTCCTCAAGTAGCCCCATGGCACTCGACCTGATCCTGATGGGCCCGCCGGGCGCGGGCAAGGGTACGCAGGCCTCCCGTATCGCGGCCGGACGCGGCCTGGCGCACATCGCCACCGGCGACATGCTGCGCGCGGCCGTGCGCGACGGCACGCCGCTTGGCCTCGAGGCGAAGGCCGTGATGGCGCGCGGCGATCTCGTCTCCGACGACCTCATCATCGCGATGTTCAAGGAGCGGCTGGGCGCCGGCGACACGAGCGCGGGCGTCCTCCTCGACGGCTTCCCCCGCACCGAGGCGCAGGCGGTCGCCCTCGACGAGATGCTGGTCGGCCTCGGCCGCAGCATCGCCGCGGTGATCGTGTTCGACATCGACGAGGAGACCGTCGTGCGGCGCCTGTCCGGGCGGCGCATGTGCCGGGAGTCGGACCACGTCTACCACGTCGACTCGAACCCGCCCTCCGTCGACGGCGTGTGCGACGTCGACGGCTCCGAGCTGTACCAGCGCGAGGACGACCAGCCGGACGTCATCCGCACCCGGTTCCAGAAGCAGTGGGTGGAGGCGGCGGCGCCCGTGATCGAGTACTACCGCGGCCACGGGCTCGTCTCGAACCTGGACGCCGCGCAGCCGCGCGAGCAGGTGTCGGCAGAGCTCGATGCGCTGCTCGACGGGCTCGGGCGGCAGACGTGATCGTCCGCAAGACCGACGCCGAAGTCGAGACCATGGCCCGGGCGGGCCGCGTCGTCGCCGCCACGCTCGACCTGGTCGAGGAGCGGGCCGCGCCCGGAGTGACGCTGGCCGAGCTCGACGGCATCGCCGAGGAGTTCATCGGGTCGCACGGCGGCGTACCGACGTTCAAGGGCTACCGCGGGTATCCGGGATCGATCTGCGCGTCGCCGAACGCGATGGTCGTGCACGGCATCCCCGGCCCCTACGCGCTCGCCCCCGGCGACCTGCTCTCGATCGACGTCGGCGTCACCCTGGACGGCTACGTGGCCGACTCGGCCATCACCTTCACGATCGGCGAGCCGTCGCCGCAGGCGGCCGACCTGATCTCGGCCTGCTACGAGGGGCTCGAGGCGGCGATCGCCCAGTGCCACGCCGGCAACCGGCTCGGCGACGTGTCGCACGCGGTGCAGACGGCCGTCGAGGCGTGCGGCTTCGGCGTCGTCCGCAGCCTGGTCGGCCACGGCGTCGGACGCAACATGCACGAGGACCCCCAGATCCCCAACTACGGCCCTCCCGGCCGCGGCCCCAAGCTGGCCCCGGGCATGGTGCTGGCGATCGAGCCGATGATCACGGCGGGCTCGTACGACGTCGAGAGCGGCGACGACGGCTGGGCCGTCTACACCCGCGACGGCAGCCTGGCCGCCCACTGCGAGCACACGGTCGCGATCACCGGCAACGGCCCCCGCGTGCTGACCCGCCGCGAGCCTCGTCAGGAGGCTGGGGAGCGGTGATACACTTCTGGGCCGCTCCGGCAGCATGCTGTCCCCTGCCTGCTGAGCGCCGTATTGCCCTCTTGGAGGTTTCCCGTTGAAGGTGCGCCCCAGCGTACGACCGATGTGTGAGAAGTGCCGTGTGATCCGGCGCCACGGCAACGTGCTCGTGATCTGCACCAACCCACGTCACAAGCAGCGTCAGGGCTAGGGCAGAGACTGATGACTCCGGCAACACATGGCTCGGCCGGGTGGCTGCAAAGCGCGCTCCCGCGTCCTCGGACGACGCCGTGCGAAGCACTGCCGCCGTCCTGCGTCCTTGCATCGCTCGCTTTTCGCTCACCGGGCCGAACCATCCGTCACCGGAGGCACCACTAATGGCACGTATCGCAGGCGTCAACCTCCCCCGCGAGAAGCGGGTCGAGATCGGCCTCACCTATATCTTCGGCATCGGCCGTTCCACCTCGAACGCCGTGCTCTCCGAGCTCGGCATCTCGAGCGACACCAAGGTGCGCGACCTGACGGACGAAGAGGTCACGCGGCTGCGGACGCACATCGACTCGATGACCGTCGAGGGCGACCTGCGCCGGGAGCGCTCCCAGAACATCAAGCGGCTCATGGAGATCGGCTGCTACCGCGGCCTGCGCCATCGCCGCGGGCTGCCGGTGAACGGCCAGCGGACGCGCACCAACGCCCGCACCCGCAAGGGGCCCAAGAAGACCGTCGGCAAGCAGCGCAAGAAGTAGCACACGGAAAGGATTGAATGCCTCCTGCACCCCGTAGAGGCGGCACGCGTGGCCGCGTCCGCCGCAAGGCCCGCAAGAACATCGCCATCGGCCAGGCGCACATCAAGACGTCGTTCAACAACACGCTCGTCGCGCTGACCGACAAGGACGGCGGTGTGATCGTGTGGAAGAGCGCGGGTGCGGTCGGCTTCAAGGGGTCGCGCAAGTCGACGCCGTTCGCGGCGCAGGTGACGGCCGACGCCGCGGCGCGCGAGGGCATGGAGCACGGCCTGCAGAAGGTCGAGGTCTTCGTCAAGGGCCCGGGCTCGGGGCGCGAGACGGCCATCCGCTCGCTGCAGGCGGCGGGCCTCGAGATCCTCGGGGTGAAGGACGTGAGCCCGCAGGCTCACAACGGCGTCCGGCCGCGCAAGCGGAGGCGTGTGTAATGGGCCCCCTGGCAACGCTTACCGGGCGTCTGGCGGCTGCAACCCGTCGCCATGATGCGTCCTCGGTCGCGCCGATACTTGACCCAGTATCGGCGCTCCCTGCGTCCTTCCCTGGCTCGGGTTTCGCTCGCCAGCCATCCCAGCCACGTCACCAGGAGGCCCATCGATGGCGCGCATGATCGGGCCCAAGTGCAAGCAGTGCCGGCGCGAGAACATGAAGCTCTTCCTGAAGGGCGAGCGCTGCCTGACCGAGAAGTGCGCCATCGAGCGGCGCGCCTACCCGCCGGGCGAGCACGGCCGCGGCCGCATCAAGCAGTCCGAGTACCTGCTGCAGCTGCGCGAGAAGCAGAAGATGCGCCGCTACTACGGCGTGCTCGAGTCGCAGTTCCGCAGCTACTACGCCAAGGCCAGCCGCCGCAGCGGCATCACCGGCGAAAACTTCCTGCGCATGCTCGAGCTGCGGCTCGACAACGTCGTCTACCGGCTGGGCTTCGCGGCCTCGCGGTCGCAGGGCCGCCAGCTGGTGCGCCACAACCACTTCACGGTCAACGGCAAGAAGGTGAACATCCCGTCGTACCAGGTGTCCGCGGGTGACGTCATCTCGATGCGCGAAGGGTCGGCGGCCAAGGCCGTCGTCACCGACGCGACCGACCTGACGGCGTCGGTGTCGCCCTGGCTCCAGGCCGACCACGACAACCTGACGGGAACCGTGCTCCGGCTGCCCGACCGGGCCGACATCGACACGCCGGTCCAGGAGCAGCTGATCGTGGAGTACTACTCCAAGTAAGTCACCTGGGGCCTGGCCCCAGATGCGCACATGCGAACCAGCGAAGAAGGCGAGACAATTGCTTGAGATCATCCCGAAGATCACGTCCGAGGACGTCGGCGACACGCTTGGCACGTTCGTGGTCGAGCCGCTCGACCGGGGGTTCGGGTACACGTTCGGCAACAGCCTGAGGCGTGTCCTGCTCTCCTCCCTCGAGGGCGCCGCAGTCACCTCGGTCAAGATCGAGGGCGTGGCCCACGAGTTCACGTCCGTGCCGGGCGTGCGCGAGGACGTGACCGACATCATCCTGAACCTGAAGGGCCTCATCTGCCGGCTCCACGGCGAGTCCGGTGAGGTCGAGGTGCAGGTGCAGAAGGACGGGCCGGGGACGGTCACGGCCGCCGACATCGAGGCGCCGGCCGACCTCGAGGTGCTGAACCCCGACCTGGTCGTCTGCCACCTGGCCGAGAAGGCCCGGTTCGAGATGACCCTGACGATCGCCCGCGGCCGCGGTTACGTCGCCGCCGAGGGCAACAAGGGCCCCGAGACGACCATCGGCGTCATCCCCGTCGACTCGATCTTCTCGCCCGTGCGCCGCGTCGCCTACGACGTCGACGCCGCCCGCGTCGGCCAGCGCACCGACTTCGACAAGCTGAAGCTCGAGGTCACGACCAACGGCTCGATGACGCCGAAGGATGCGGTCAAGGACGCGGCCGAGATCCTCATCCGCTACCTGTCGATCTTCACCGACATCGACGCCGCCGACCTGGCGCTGCGCCCGGACGGCGCCGCGGTCGAGGCGGCCGCGCCGAGCGCCCACGGGATGGAGAACATCCTGATCGAGGAGCTCGAGCTCGGCGTCCGCTCCTACAACTGCCTGAAGCGGGTCGGCATCGAGACGATCGGCGACCTGATCTCGAAGAGCGAGGCCGAGCTGGCCGCGATCCCGAACTTCGGCAAGAAGTCCATCGAGGAGGTCAAGGAGACGCTGGCCGCCCACGGGCTCAACCTGAAGGGCGCCGAGTGAGGCACAGGCGCAAGGGCCGCAAGCTGGGACGCGACGCGTCCCACCGCAAGGCGCTCTACGCCAACATGTGCGGGGCGCTCTTCGAGCACGGCCGCATCCAGACGACCGAGGCGAAGGCCAAGGAGCTGCGCCCGATCGCCGAGAAGCTGATCACGCTCGCGCGCAAGGATCCGATGAACGTCGCCGCCCAGCGCCAGGCGGTGGCGTTCCTGCGCAGCAAGGACTCCGTGCACAACCTGTTCCACACGGTCGGGCCGCGCTTCGCCGAGCGGCCCGGCGGCTACACCCGCATCGTCAAGCTCGGCCCGCGCATGGGCGACGCCGCCCCGATGGCGTACATCGAGCTCGTCGACCACGAGCCTGCGCGGTAGCCGGGCAGTCGGCGCGTGCCGACGTTTCGCCTGACCGTCGCCTACGACGGCACCGACTTCCACGGGTGGGCGCCGCAGCCGCGGCTGCGGACGGTTGCGGGTGACCTGGCGGCCGCGCTGGCCGTCGACCCGGCCGCGCTGACCGTCGCCGGCCGCACGGACGCCGGCGTCCACGCCGAGGCGAACGTCGTGTCGCTCGACGCGCCCCGGCTGGCGTCTCTACGGGCCGTGAACCGGCGCCTGCCGGGCGACGTCGCCCTGCTCGACGCAGAGCGCGCCGACGGCTTCGACGCCCGCGCCGACGCCCGCTCGCGCAGCTACGTCTACCGCCTGCTGCTGGCCGAGCGGCCGGATCCGTTCCGGGCCCGCTACGAGCTCCACCATCCGAGGCCGCTCGACGAGGCGGCCCTGCGGAACTGCGCTGCCGTCGTCGTCGGCCGGCACGACTTCCGCGCGTTCACCCCCACCGCGAGCGAGCACGTGTTCTTCGACCGCACCGTGCTCGCGGCCGCGTGGGAGCGCGACGGAGACCGGCTCGAGTTCCGCCTCGAGGCCGACGCGTTCCTGCGGCATATGGTGCGCGTGCTCGTCGGGACGATGCTCGAGCGGCCCGATCCGGCGCATCTGGCGGAGCTCTGCGCCGGCGCGCCGCGCTCGGCTGCCGGCCGCACCGCGCCGCCGCACGGGCTCAGTCTCGTTTCAGTCGCCTACTGACATCGCCGATAACCGAGGGGTATCCCTGACGCCGCGGCCGTCCCTGCCGCGGCAGGCTGGGACGTGAGATCCGGGATTGACACCGGAGCCACGTGCTAATAGCATGTGTGATATATAGCGTTCCTGCGATCAACGAGGCCGGTAGCGACCATGGAAGACCAGACACTCCGCATCGACGTCCAGCGCCTCACGCGGCGGGTCGAGCAGCTCGAACGAGAGGTCGGCGAGCTGCGGGGAACGACCCGGGCCGACGCCCAGGCGACCCGTGACCTCTGGGCCGACGCGGCCCCGCTCCGCAGTCCGGCACCGCCCGCGGCCGCCGCGCCGCCGCGGCCGG
>DASUHM010000064.1 GCA_036273515.1 Gaiellales bacterium | reverse complement strand
CTATGCGGATGAGAGGACTTGAACCTCCACGACCTTGCGGTCACACGGACCTGAACCGTGCGCGTCTACCAATTCCGCCACATCCGCGGGAGCGCGCAGTTTACCCGGGCGCGCAGGGGCCGGTGAGGAGCCCGGCGATCTCGTCCTCGCCGTACCCCGCCTCCGCGAGGACCTCGGCCGTGTGCTCGCCCAGGCGTGGCGGCGGGATGCGCGCCGACGGCCGCTCGCCGTCGATCTGCATCGGCGAGGCGATCAGCTTGAGCGGCCCGGCGGTGGGGTGCTCGATCGACTCGACGGCGTGCGCCGCGGGCCCGGCCAGCGTCTCGGGCACCGAGAGCACCGGGCCGCCGGGGACGCCGGCGCGGTCGAGAACCCCCAGCCAGTGGGCGACCGGGCGCCCGGCGAACGCGCGCTGGAGCGCGGGGACGAGCCGGTCGCGGTTGACGACGCGGAGCCGGTTCGTCGTGAGGTCGGGGTCGTCGGCCAGCTCGTCGAGCCCGGCCTCGCGGCAGAACCGGGCGAACTGCTCGTCGGTGCCGACGGCCAGGTTCACGTAGCCGTCGGCCGCCCGGAACGTCTCGTAGGGAACGATCGACGGGTGGGCGTTCCCGAGCCGCACCGGCTCGATCTCGCCGATCAGCCAGTCGCCGCCGCGGTTGGCGAGCCAGGCCACCTGCGCGTCGAGCAGCGACACCTCGAGCGTCGCGCCCTCGCCCGTCCGCCCGCGCCGCAGCAGCGCCGCCAGGATCGCCGAGCTCGCGAATTGGCCGGCCACGATGTCCGAGATCGCGACGGCCACCTTCATCGGCTCGCCGTCGGGGTCGCCCTGCATGCTCATGATCCCGCCGATCCCCTGCATGACGAAGTCGTAGCCGGGGCGGGCGGCCTCGGGGTGCCCGGTCGGATAGCCGCGGATCGCGCAGTGGACGACGGCGGGATGCTCGCCCCGCACCGATGCGGCGTCCAGCCCGAAGCGCTCGCCGGCGTGGGGCAGGAAGTTCTCGATCACGACATCCGCCTGGGCGGCCATGCGGCGGGCGACGGCCGCGCCGTCGGGGTGCTTCAGGTCGATCGTGATCGAGCGCTTGTTGCGGTTGACCTGGAGGAAGTAGGCGCTCTCGCCGGCCACGAACGGCGGCCCCCAGTGGCGGCTGCCGTCGCCGCCTCCCGGCCGTTCCACCTTGACGACGTCGGCGCCGAGATCGGCGAGCATCATGGTGCAGAACGGCCCGGCCAGGATCTGGGTCAGGTCGAGCACCCGGACGTCGGCGAGGGGCAGGTCGGGCACGGCCCGCGATCCTAGTTGGTCGTCAGCCGTCGAGCTTGGCGAGCTCGGCCAGGGCCCACTCGCGGTGCTTGTCCGCCTTGACGTTCACCTTCGCCGCGGCCACGTTCCCGTCGCGGTCGATGACGAAGCCCGAGCGGATCAGGCCCATGTAGTCCTTGCCGTAGTTCTTCTTCTTGCCCCAGGCGCCGTAGGCCTCGGCGACGGCGTGATCCTCGTCGGCCAGCAGCGGGAACGGGAGCGAGTACTTGCTCTTGAACTTCTCGTGCGACTCGGCGGAGTCGGGGCTGATCCCGAGCACCGTCGCGCCGGCCTTCTCGAACTGGCCCCAGCTGTCGCGGATCGCGCAGGCCTGGGTCGTACAGCCGGGCGTGTCGTCCTTGGGATAGAAGTAGACGACGACCGGCTTGCCGCGCAGATCGGCGAGATGAACCGTGTCGCCGGAGTCCGAGCGGAGGGTGAAATCGGGTGCGGGCTTTCCTGTCTCGACCATGCCGCGGAGCGTAGTCGGGCCGCTCGCGGCGGCCGGCCACCAGCGCTGCTGATAGCGTGCCCGCCCATGCCGGTCGTGCACGCGATCGTCGGGTCGCTCCTGATCGCCATGAACACCCTCGTCGCCGTGTGGGGGTTCGTGGCCTACCGGCGCAACAGCCCGCCCGGCGACATCTACCGGCAGGCGCTCGCGCTGGCGCAGACGCTGGTCATCGCGCAGGCGTTCCTCGGGCTGGTCCTGATCTCCCAGGGACGCGAGCCGGGCGACCAGCTGCACTTCGCGTACGGCCTGCTACCGCTCCTGTGCGTGGCCTACCCCTATGCTTTGCGGGGTGAGGATGGGCGGCGCAACCTGCTGGTGTTCACGATCGGCTCGGCCCTGGTGGCCGCGCTCGGGATCCGCGCGTTCATGACCGGGCCGCACTGATGACGAAGGAATCCGTCCGCGGCTTCCTGATCGTGATCGGCATCGCGCTGATCGCGACGGTGTTCTTCAGCGTCTCGACGCGCATCTTCGACATCCTGCTGGGGACCATCGGCCTGATCTTCATCGTGCTCATGTGGTACTTCGGCTACGCCTGGTACCGCTCGAACCGGATGACGATCTCGCTCATGCCCGACCGCCAGCGCCAGGCGCTCTACGCCGGCATGGGCGCCGTCACGGTCGCGGCCGGCGCGTACTCGCTCTCGCAGTTCGGGCTGGTCGCGCTGGGCGGCTTCACGCTCCCGCTGGTGCTGGTCGCCCTGGCGGGCGGCTTCGCGATGCTGTGGGCGTGGGAGGAGTCGAAGCGCTACCACCTGTGACGGCGGTGGCTGTGGCGTGTCAGGCGCGAGCTCGTCTGCGCGAGCCAGCTTCCGCGCATCGCCTTCCAGTGAACCGTGGCCGCCTCGGCGACCGCCGGCGTGGGGTCCGGATTCGCGAGACACCAGGCGGCGACGCAGAAGCTGACGCCGGCTCGAAACCTTGCGATCGCCTCGTCGTCACGGTCGGGAAAGGCAACGAGCGCCGGTTGTGGCAGATACGCAAGGTCCCATTCCACGGGCCCCCGACAGGCAGCTTCGAAATCGATCAGCACAGGCCCACCCCGCGTCCACAGGACGTTGTCCTCGTGCGGCTCCGCGTGAAGCGCTGTCGTCTCGGCGAGCGAGCACACGTACGGAACCAGCCGATCACGAGCCGACCCTGCGAGCGCGCGGTCAGCCACGGTCAGTCCCGGCGTTGCCGCCGCGTCCTGCAGCAGCCCGGTTGCGACGTCGATCCTCTCAGTCAGTTGCGGCAGGCCGCCGGCCACGTCGGCCAGCGCGGAGTGGAACGCTCGCATGGCCTCTCCGAGTCGGCGCTCGCCGCCGTCCGGCTTTGGCCCCGGCTCGATATACCACCAGAACGTGAGCGACGACGCCGGGTGCGTGATGGGGCCCGGCGATCGAGCCGAGTGCCGGGGCGGCGATCGGGACGCCGTGGTCGGCCAGACGGCGCCCGCGTTTCCGATCCGTGTCCATGCCGTCCTAGGCTCGCTCCGACTGCAGCAACCTCAGGCCGCCGCGGGCGAGCCCGTCGCCGATGTCGAGCTCGTCGACGTGCATCCGCACGGTCAGCGCGTGGCGACGCTCAGTCCGTGGCGAGCAGCGCGTGCGCCGCGCCGCCGAGCGAGCGCAGCGCCTCGGGCACCGAGCACGAGATGCACGTGAAGATCGGCGTGTCGCGCTCGGTGTAGCGGCTGGCCTCGGTCTCGCGCAGGCGCATCATCAGGTCGAGGAA
Organism: Gaiellales bacterium; assembly: GCA_036273515.1. Lineage (GTDB taxonomy): Bacteria > Actinomycetota > Thermoleophilia > Gaiellales > JAICJC01 > JAICJC01. The sequence continues at coordinate 38,918 of DASUHM010000064.1, read as the reverse complement.
GTCGCCGACGTAGTCCGTCTCGAACGCGACCACGAACTCCTGGTCGTCGATCCCGTACGAGTACGTCGTGTTGATCTTCACCGTCGGGAACTGGTGGCCGGTGGCGATGTGCTCGTTCATGATCCCCTGCCGGGCCGGCTTGGACAGCTGGTACCAGGCGCGCGTCTTCACCATGGGGTAGATGAGCAGGTAGCGCGAGTCGGGGTTCCACATGATCCGGCCGCGCTTGTGCATCGAGCGGCCCTCGCCCTTCACGTACTGCGACCGCCGCGTCATCGACAGGTACGCATACGGGGTCACGAGGTACGAGCCCATCGCGGTCGACATGATGGCCGTGCCGATCTCCTGGAAGTCCTCCAGCCGCTCCGAGACCTTCCAGAGCATGAAGTCGGCATCCGGGCGCAGACCGGCGATCGTGTAGGAGCGAAGGGCGAAGCGCTCGCCGAACGACTCGATCGTTGCCGCCAGCTCGGCCCGCGAGGACTCCTGCTCGGCCTCCGGGAGGCGGCGCCAGGCGGGGTCGAGCTGGTAGAACGAGAAGTGGACGAACTGGCGGTCCTCGCCGGCGGAGTTGTTCGGCGTCCCGCCGTTCTCGGTGCTGCCGTCGTCGCTCATCCTGCCTCGATCGTAGCAGGGGATTCCTGACACTCCCGCAACGCTCCGGGCGTTGTTCCGTGACAGGCGCGGGCCGTACCTTGGAGCGCGTGGAACGAGCCTCCGACACGGAGCGTGGCCAGGCCAGCATCGAGACCGTCGTCCTGCTGCCGGTGCTGGTCGCCGTCACCTTCGCGGTGTGGCAGGCGGCGCTGGCCGGGTGGACGCTCGTGTCGGCCGAGAGCGCCGCGCGGGCGGCGGCCCGGGCCGCGCTGGCCGGATCGCCGACCCGGCCCGCCGCGCTGGCGGCGCTGCCAGAGTCGATGCGGCGGGGCGCGCGGATCGACGAGACCGGCGGCACGGTCACGGTGCGCGTGCGCATCCCGGCCGTGCTGCCCGGGTTCGACGCCGATCTGTCGGCTTCGGCGGCCGAGGTGCGCTCGTGAGCGAGCGCGGGCAGGCGACGATCGAGCTGGTCGTCTGCGCTGGTCTGGCGGCGATCGTCGCGGTCGGGATCCAGGCGGTGCTCGTCGCGTGGGCGGCGCAGGGCCGCGCCCAGGGGATCGCCGACCAGGCCGCCGTCGTGGTCGCCGAGGGCCGGCCCGTGCCGGCCGACCTGCGTCGCGGCGCCACGATCCGGGTGCAGGCGCACACGCTCGTGGTCACCGTGCCGGTGCGCCTCGCCGGCGGGCTTGCCCACACGAGCGCCGTGGCCCGGGCGGCGCTCCCGTGAGCGAGCGGGGCCAGATCTCGGTCGCGGCCGTCGGGGCGATCGCCGTCGTCCTGCTCGGGGCGGTGCTGCTCGGCTACCTGAGCATGGTGGCCGCAGGCGGCGGACACGCGCAGCGCGCGGCCGACCTCGCCGCCGTCGCCGCGGCGACGCGTCTCGCGGCCGACCCCGACGCGACGCCCGCCGCTCTGCGCGAGCTCGCCGCCGACGCCGCCCGCCGGAACGGCGCCCGGCTGGTGTCCTTCGATCTCGTCCGCGACGGGCCGGTGCCGCGCGCGGTGGACGTCGCCGTGGCGCTCCCGGTCGACGGGACGGTCCCCGTCGCCGGCCGGCAGTCGCAGCCAGTGGACGCCCGCGCGCGTGCCGGTGTCGCCTATTCGGCATCGCTCCCGGCCGATTCCTTCCGGCCCGTCGACCTGCACGGCGGTCGCGGCCCGTTCGCGGCCGTGGCAGCGGCCGAGGCCCAGGTGGGCTGGCCGTACGTCTGGGGCGGCGAGAGCCGAGCGGAGGGCGGCTTCGACTGCTCCGGCCTGGTCGACTACGCCTATGCCGCTGCCGGCGATCCGCTGCCGGGCCGGCCGACGGCCGCCGACCTGTGGCACGACGCCCGTCCGGTCACGGCCGGCGAGCTCCTGCCCGGCGACCTCGCGTTCGTCGGTACCGCCTCCGGCGCGCCGCACCACGTCGGCATGTACGTCGGCGGCGGGATGATGGTGGTCGCGCCGCACACCGGCGCAGACGTGCGCTTCGAGCCGTTGGCGGCCGGCGGCTGGGACGGGTTCGGCCGGCTCCTCGCCGGCGCACCGGTCGCCGCCGAGGGCGAACCCGCGGTCGAGGCCGCCGCCCGCGCCCACCAGGTGCCGACACACGCGCTGGCCGCCGAGATGCGCCTCGGGCTCGCGACCGATCCCGACACGGCGGCGACCGCGCTCGCGGCCGCGATGCGGACGCATCCGGGCGATCTCGCGGCCGCGCTGGGGGAGGCCCTCGGCGATCGCTCCGCGGCGGCGCTCGTGCTGCGATCGGCGTCGGGCGCCGGGCTGCACGGCTTCTCCGGCGTCGTGCGCCTGCTTCCGCTGGCCGCGGCGGCCGTTCGCGCGGCCGCCGCGACGGCGGCTCCGCCGGCCGACGCGGACGGGCCGGAGTCGACGAGCGTGCTCGAGACCGGCGAGAAGGCGGTCGAGCGCGGGGTGGAGCAGAGCGACCATCTCGGCAGCCGGCTGTCTCTCCAGGCGGCGGCCGGGTTCAAGAACCTGACGCGGTTCGGCCTGACGGCCGCGGCCACGTTCGTGCCGAACCCGCATCTGCGCGACCTCTCGACGCTCGCCGGTGCGACCTGGGACGGAGTGGAGAGCGGCCTCGCGATGACCCGGGGCGGCGTCGAGCTGGCCGGCCCGTCATTGTGGGCGACCCGGCTGACGACGCCGCTCGGGATCGGGTTCAGCGCGCTCTTCGCCTACCAGGCCTGGACCGCCCGGCGGCGCGACGACCGGATCTGGTACGGCGCCCAGGCCGCCAGCAGCGCGCTCACCGCGGCCGGGGCGATGACCGCCGGGACCGATCTCATCATGCTCGGCGCCGGGTCTGCGGAGGTGCCGCCGGTCGGCGCGGCCCTCATGCTCGCGGGCGTCACGATCCTCGCCGCGGCGTGTGTCTACCGCGAGCGGCACTGGCTGGCGGCGGGCGCGGCGCGGGCGGCCGGTGCCGTCGCGGACGCCGGCCGCTCGCTCGCGGATGCCTTGAACCCGTTCTAGGTCTTAGGCGCTGACGATCGCGCTCGTCGGCGCGACGACCTGCGTGACGGCGCCGGTCTTGACGTCGTAGATGTAGCCCGACACCGTGATCGAGTCGTCGATGAACGGCGACGCCAGGATCGCGGAGACGTCGTCGCGCACGCTCTGCTCGAGGTCGGAGAACGTCAGGAAGTCGATGTGCGACGCGTCCGTACCGGTCTCGTCGTGCAGCTTCGCGTGCAGATCGTCGTTCGTGAAGGTCAGCATGCCGCACTCGGTGTGGTGGATGACCGCGAACTCGGTCGTCCCCAGCAGCCGCGACGAGATCACCAGCGAGCGCAGCGCGTCGTCGGAGGCGCGGCCGCCGGCGTTGCGGATCATATGGGCGTCGCCGATCTCGAGCCCGAGCGCCTTCTCGGGGTGGATGCGGGCGTCCATGCAGGTGATGATGGCCACCTTCTTCGCCGGCGGCGTCGGCTTGTCGCCGTGGCTGAAGGTCTGCTGGAACTCCTGGTTCGCCGTGAGCATGCCCTTGAGCTCTGACACGGGACCCTCCTGGGTAGACTGGATGCGATCCTAGCAGTCTTGGATCCAAGGTCGCGGTGATCTTGGCAGGGCTGCAAGCGGCTCGAGGCTACGATGGTCGGGATGTCCGCCGTCGCCCGCAGCGAGCGCTCCCAGCGCCTCGACGCCCAGCTCCGCGCCCTCCCCGACCAGCCCGGGGTGTACATGTTCCGGAGCGAGGACGGCGACGTCATCTACGTCGGCAAGGCCAAGTCGCTGCGGAAGCGGGTCACCTCGTACTTCCGCCGTGATCTGCACGCGACGGTGAAGACCGCGGGGCTGGTGGAGCGGATCGACGAGATCGAGTTCGTCGCGGCCGCGTCCGAGACCGAGGCGCTCCTGCTCGAGCAGAACCTGATCAAGCGCCACCGGCCGGCCTTCAACATCCGCCTGCGCGACGACAAGTCGTACCCGTACATCGCGGTCACGGTGGGCGACGAATACCCGCGCGTGATGTTCACGCGCGAGCGGCATCGCAAGGGCGTCCTCTACTTCGGGCCGTACGCGAGCGCGAAGAAGGTGCGCGAGACGCTCGACGTGCTGAACCGCGTCTTCCCGTACCGGCCGTGCGAGGGGCCGCAGCCGGGCCGCCGCTCGGGCGTGCCCTGCCTCGACTACCACATCGGCCGCTGCGCGGCCCCGTGCGTCGGCTACATCGGCCCGGACGACTACCGGGCGGTGATCGACAGCGTGGTCGAGTTCCTCTCCGGCCGGGTGCGGCCGCTGGAGCGGCGGCTCGAGACCGAGATGAAGCGCGCTGCCAAGGAGCATGAGTTCGAGGACGCGGCCCGCTACCGCAACCGGCTGATGGCGGTGCGCCATCTGTCCGAGCGCCAGGTCGCCGACCGCCGCAGCCTCGGCTCCGCCGACATCCTCGGCATCGCCTGCAGCGGCGACACCGCCAACGTCCAGCTCTTCCACCTGCGCGACGGCAGGCTGTCCGACCGCCACGGCTTCTACCTCGAGAACGTCGCCGAGAGCAGCCCGTCGGACGTGCTGTGGGGGTTCGCGCTCGAGTACTACGGCGGCCAGGTTGCGATCCCGGGCCAGGTGGTCGTGCCGAAGGGGTTCGAGGATCCCGACCTCCTGGAGACGTTCCTGGGCGAGCGGCGTGGGGCGAGCGTCGAGGTGCGCTCGGCCCAGCGCGGCGAGAAGCGACGGCTGGCCGACATGGCCGCGCGCAACGCCGACCTGGCCCTCGAGCACGACACGCTCATGCGCGAGCGCACGCGGGCACGCCGGATCGAGGCGCTCGAGGAGCTCCGCGAGGGCCTCAACCTCGAGGTCCTGCCGGTGCGGATGGAGTGCTTCGACATCTCCAACCTGGGCACGAGCGACCCGGTCGCGTCGATGGTCGTCTTCGAGGACGCCGTCGCCAAGAAGTCGGACTACCGCAAGTTCGGGATCCGCCACAGCGGCGGCCAGGACGACTTCGCGATGATCGCCGAGGCGGTCGGCCGCCGGTTCGCGCGGATGACGTCGGTCGAGGCCGACGACTATGATCGCAGCTTCGCCACCGCCCCGAACCTGGTCGTGATCGACGGCGGCAAGGGCCAGCTGAGCGCGGCCGTCGAGGCCATGGCCGGCTTCGAGCTCCCGCGCGTCGCCGTCATCTCGCTGGCGAAGCGCGAGGAGGAGGTCTTCATTCCCGGCCGCTCGGCGCCGATCGTGCTCGACCGGGCCTCGGCCGGACTCCAGCTGCTGCAGCGACTGCGTGACGAGGCGCACCGCTTCGCGCTCGGCTTCCACCGCCAGCGCCGCAGCCGCTCGAGCATCGACTCGATCTTCGACAGCCTGCCGGGCGTCGGCCCGGCCCGGCGGCGCCTGCTGATGCAGCGGTTCACCACGGCCGACGCCCTCGTGAACGCGACCCGCGACGAGCTCGAGGCCGTCCCGGGCTTGCCGGCGAAGGTCGGCCGCGGCGTGTACGACGCGCTGCACCGCACCGGGTAGCCCGGCGCCGATGGACGCGGGCGCAGGCCGCACGACAATCGGGGTGTGAGGTCTCGATCGACACGAACGCGCGTGGTCGTCGGAGCGATCGTCGTCGCCTGCTCGCCTGTGGAGCCTGGCTCGCCCACGGCGGGCGGCGGTACGTCGGCGTGCTCATCACTGGCGCCGTGGGTATCGCTGCGTTGATCGTTGGACTGCTCTGGCAGGCCTACGCTGACGACACGCTCATGCTGACCCCGGCGGTCGGGCTTGAGCTGGTCGTGCTGGGCTCTCTCGCGAACCTGCTCGGGTGGGGGGTCGGTGCCAAGCTCGGGAGCCTGATGCGTACCGGGGGAACCCGTACGCCATCGCCGCGGTCAAAGCCTGTGTGAGACGAGCAGTCGCACTCCTGGCAACGGCGGCGGCAGCAACCGGATGGAGCGTCGCCGCGCCGGCGCCGGCCGCGGCGTCTTGCGCCCTCGTCGTGGTGTGGCACGACACGGCCTACTTCGACTACGTCCCTTCGGTGCTCAGGCCGTCACCAGGGAGGCCTCTCTCCGGCGCCGTCGCTCCTGGCTGTAACGACACCGGCGGAGACCCGCCGTCGCCGACGCGGGTCGCGGCTCGCGCGATCGAGGGCCTCTCGCCCGCGGCTGCCCTGCTCTACGGCCACAGGATCCTCGTCGCAAGCGGGTACTTCCCACGGGTGCGACACACCGAGTCGTGCAGGATCACCGGCCCGGTGGCCTTGACGGCACGCGCGCACCCGGCGCTGGGGTTTTTCACGGTGGTCCACTCGTCGGGCGGGCAGGCGGTCGACGTGTTCGTCGACGCCGACACCCACATCACAGGCCTTTCGCGCCATGGCGTGCCGTATATCGGCGAGGGCCAGCGGGTGCGGATCGACGCTGTCCACTGCGGCCGGGAGCTCCTGGCGCGCCGGATCGTTCCAGCCGGCCGCATCGTGCCCGAGACGACCGCCGAGGACATCCTCGGTGCGGACTGGCGGGGCGGCCCGAGCATCGAGACATCGGCCCGCCGCCACGGCTGGGTGACGGCGGGCGTCGCGGCCGTTACCGCCGCCGTCGCGGGCGGCGTGCTCGTCCTGCGCCGCCGCCCGGGGGCACCGCACCGGAGCTAACCTCACCGGGTGCCGCAGATCCCCGATCGGACGGCCGAATCCACGGCCCTGCACAATCGCCGCCGCGGCCCCCGCGTCGTCTGTCTCGGCGGAGGTACCGGCCTCAGCATGATCCTGCGCGGCCTGAAGCGGGTCGCCGACGTCACGGCCGTCGTGACGACGACCGACGACGGCGGGTCGAGCGGCCGCCTGCGGCGCGACTTCGCGATGCCCGCGCCGGGCGACCTGCGCAGCTGCCTGGTGGCGCTGGCCGAGGACGAGTCGCTGGTCGGCCAGCTCTTCCAGCACCGGTTCACGACCGGCGAGCTGGCGGGGCACAGCTTCGGCAACCTGTTCCTCGCCGGGCTCACGGACATGTTCGGGAGCTTCGACCGGGCAGTGTCCGAGTCGGCCCGCGTGCTGGCCGTCGCCGGCCGGGTGGTGCCGAGCACCGTCGACATGGTCGAGCTCGTGGCGCGGTTCGCCGACGGCCGCGAGGTGCACGGCGAGACGGCGCTCGCCGCCGACGGCGCCCAGTGCCAGCATGTCCGGCTCGACCCGCCCGATCCCTCGGCGCACCCGCGCGCGCTCCAGGCGATCGCCCGCGCCGAGGCGATCGTGATGGGGCCGGGCAGCCTCTTCACGAGCACGCTCCCGCCGCTGCTCGTGCCCGGCATCGCCGAGGCGGTGCGTGCGGCGACCGTGCCCCGCATCTACGTGTGCAACCTGCTCCAACAGCCCGGCGAGACGGACGGCTACCGCGCCTCCGACCACGTCAGCCGCATCTTCGACCACGTGGGGCCAGGGCTGGTCGACACGGTGGTCGTCAGCCGCAACCGGGCCGAGTTCGGGACGCCGGTGCCCGTCGACCGGGGCGGCCTGCGGCGGCTGGGCATGCAGGTCGTGGGCGGCCGCCTGGCCGGTGAGTGGCAGCATGACCCCGACCGGCTCGCCCGCCTGCTGGTGCGGCTGGCGCGGCGGCGGCGGCCGGTGCCGGCGTGAGCCGGGTGGCCTTCGGCGAGGCGGTCCGCCGCGAGCTGACCGAGCGGCCGCCGCGGCGATCATGCTGCTCCCGCGCACTGCTGTGCGGGATCTTTCGCCACGCCGGGACGCTCGAGCTGTCCTCCCGCGAGGTGGCGGTGCGCGCCGAGCTGGCCGACGCGGCGGCGGCCCGGCTCGCGTTCTCGGTCGTCCGCGACCTCGGCGGCGACGGCAGCCTGGCGTCGTTCCGGGAGCCGCGCTTCGCCCGCGGCACGCGCGTCGTCGTCCGGCTCGACGGCGACCGCAGCCTGCAGCTGCTGCACGAGGCGGGGCTGCTCTCCACGGCCCTCGTGCCGCTGGACGAGCCGCCGCGGCGGGTGCTCCAGCGGCGCTGCTGCCGGGCGGCCTACCTGCGCGGCTCGTTCGTGGCCGCCGGGTCCGTCTCGGCGCCGCGCGCGCCCGGGCACCTCGAGATCCGCGTCGCCGAGCCGGAGGGGGCGCAGATCGTCCGTCGCGTCGCCCGTGCCGACGACATCGACCTGCGCGTCGCCGCCCGCCGCGGCCACGCGATCGCCTACACGAAGAGCAAGCCGACGATCCGCGAGCTGCTTGCCCACATGGGCGCGCACGACGCCGTGCTCAGCCTGGACGAGGCCGAGATCATCAGCCGCACGCGCGAGCGGGCGAACCGGGCCACGAACTGCGACGAGGCCAACCTCGCCCGCCAGGGCGCCGCCGCCCGGGCGCAGGCGGAGGCGATCGCGACGCTCGACCTCGACGGCCTCGACGCGGGCCTGCGCCAGGTGGCGCGGCTGCGCCTGCGCCATCCCGACCTGTCGCTGGCCGAGATCGGCAGTCGCGCCCGTCCGCCGCTGCCGAAGTCGACGGTGGCAGGGCGGATGCGCGTGCTTACGCGAGCGGCCGGCGGCCGACGACCAGGTGGTTCCAGCTGAACTTGGGCTGGCGGTCGACGCGCTCCCAGCGCGAGGCCAGCCACTGCATCGAGCGGCAGGTGGCGTCCACCGCCGGCGCCGACCACGGCCGCCGGTAGCGCTGGAGGCCGTAGCTGAGCTCGACCGCCACGGTCGACCAGAGGCCGCCGAGCGGCTCCAGTTCGACCACCTCGAAGCCGGCGGTCTCGAGCAGGTAGCGCAGCCCCTGGGGCGTGTAGCGGTAGAAGTCGCGCGCGTCGTGAACTGGCCAGAAGAGCGGGGTGGTGGCGATCAGGTGGCCGCCCGGCTCGAGCAGCCGCAGGCACTCGGCGACCGCGTCGCCCGGCCGCTCCAGGTGCTCGAGCACCTCGGTCAGGAGGATCGTCTGCGCGCCGGCGTCGGGCAGCGGGATCGAGTACGCGGTCGCGATCACGTCGACGACCTGGCCGCGCTCGTCGTCCTTCTCGACGTGGTCGACGCATACGTGCTCGGAGACGTACGCCGCGAAGACCGGCTGCCACGGCTTGCGGCCGCCGCCGACGTCGATCATGCGCCCGCGGGCGTAGCGCTCGGCAGCCCCGCGCAAAGCGGCCTCGAAGGTGCGGTAGACGAGCCGGTTCTTGGCGCTCTCGTTGGGGTGCCGGAATCGCCCGGCCGAGGCCGGGTTCCCGTTGTGATGGCCGGTTTCGACGCTCATCTGGCGCGGCACCCTACCACCGGCTGCGCTGCCCAGCCTCCGAGGACCTCGTCATGTTTCCCTAACAGTTCCTAAACATCTCCCCCGTTCGGGGGTGGCTCGAAATCGGGGTGCCACCGATCATTGAGAGAGTGTTCGCGGGTGACCGGCATCCCCCGCGCGACGGATCCAGACCCCATCTGACGCTGCCCGATTCTGCCGGTCACCCGCGATGACTCCCCCTCCGGTTCGGCGCCTCGGCGCCGGGCCGAACGCGCCCGGCGGGATGCAACGCGGTCGGTAAGATGTCCCCGATTCCGGGAACCGACGAGGGAGTTCAATGAGCGTACGCGTTGGCATCAACGGGTTTGGCCGCATCGGCCGAAACGTCTTTCGCGCCGCTCGTGAGCGCGGTTCCGGATACGAGATCGTCGCCGTCAACGACCTGATGGAGCCGAAGATCGCGGCCCACCTGCTGCGCTACGACACGGTGCACGGCCGCTTCGCCGGCACGGTGGAGCCGGGCGACGGCAAGCTGGTGGTCGACGGGAAGGACGTGCGCGTCCTGTCCGAGCGCGACCCGGCCAACCTGCCGTGGAAGGACATGGGCGTCGAGGTCGTCGTCGAGTCGACCGGGCTCTTCACGAAGCGCGACGCCGCGTCGAAGCACCTGGACGCGGGCGCCCGCAAGGTGATCATCAGCGCGCCCGCCACGGAGCCCGACATCACGATCTGCATCGGCGTGAACGACGACAAGTACGACGCCGGCCGGCACCACATCATCTCCAACGCGTCGTGCACGACGAACTGCCTGGCGCCGCTGGTGAAGGTGCTCCACGAGGAGTTCGGTATCGAGCGCGGGTTCATGACGACGACGCACGCCTACACCCAGGACCAGCAGATCCTGGACGCCGTGCACCGTGACTACCGCCGCGCCCGCGCGGCCGCCGCCAACGTCATCCCGACGTCGACCGGTGCCGCCGCGGCGATCGGCCTCGTCATCCCGGAGATGCAGGGGCGCCTGGACGGCATCTCGATGCGCGTGCCGGTGACCGACGGCTCGGTGACCGACCTCGTCGCCCAGGTGGGCCGGGAGACGAGCAAGGACGAGGTGAACGCCGCGTTCGCAGCCGCCGCGGACAAGGGCGCGCTGACCGGCATCCTGCGCTATGGCGACGACCCGCTGGTCTCGAGCGACATCGTCGGCGAGTCGTACAGCTCGATCTTCGACTCGCCGCTGACCATGGTGAACGGGAACTTGGTCAAGGTGGTCTCCTGGTACGACAACGAGTGGGGATACTCGTGCCGGGTGGCCGACCTGATCCAGAAGGTGGCGTGAGGACGGTCCGCGATCTGCCCGTCGAGGGCGCGCGGGTGCTCGTGCGCGCCGACCTGAACGTGCCCCTCGACGGCACCCGCATCGCCGACGACTCCCGGATCCGGGCGGCACTGCCGACGATCCGCTACCTGCGGGAGCGCTCGGCCGACGTGGTCGTCTGCTCCCACCTGGGCCGGCCGAAGGGCGCGCCGGACCGGGCGCTGTCGCTGCGCCCGGTGGCCGTGCGGCTGTCCCAGCTGCTGGGCGAGCCGGTCGCCTTCGGCGACGAGGAGGGGCCGCTGCGCCTGCTCGAGAACCTGCGCTTCGACCCCCGCGAGACGAAGAACGATCCCGAGATGGCTGCGGAGCTGGCTTCGCTCGCCGACCTCTACGTGAACGACGCCTTCGGCGCCGCCCATCGCGCCCACGCCTCGACCGAGGCGGTCGCGCACCTGCTGCCGTCCGCCGCCGGCCTCTTGCTCGAGGCCGAGCTGACCGCGTTCGGGCGCCTGCTGGACGCGCCCGATCACCCGTTCGTCGTCGTCATCGGCGGCGTCAAGGTGGCGGACAAGATCGGCGTGATCGACCGCTTCACGCACCTGGCCGACGCGATCCTGATCGGCGGCGCGATGGCGTTCACGTTCTTCGCCGCGCAGGGCAAGGGCGTCGGCGCCTCGCGGCACGAGGACGCCGAGGGTCAGGAGACCGCTCGGCGGGCGCTCGCGGACGCCGCCGAGCGCGGCTGCGAGCTCGTGCTGCCGGCCGACGTCGTCTGCGCCGACCGGTTCGCCGCGGACGCCGCGATTCGCACGGTGGCCGCCGACGCGATCCCGGACGGCTGGATGGGGCTCGACATCGGGCCCGAGACCGTCGCGAGCTACGCGGAGCGGCTGCGCGGCGCGCGCACGATCTTCTGGAACGGGCCGATGGGCGTGTTCGAGTTCGAGCCGTTCGCCCGCGGCACGCTGGCCGTCGCGGAGGCGGTCGCCGAGTCGGACGCGGTGTCCGTCGTCGGCGGCGGGGACTCGGTCGCGGCGGTGAACGTGGCCCGGGTGGCCGACCGGATCACGCACGTCTCGACCGGCGGCGGGGCGGCGCTCGAGCTGGTCGAGGGCAAGACGCTCCCGGGTGTCGCAGCGCTCGAAGGGGCGGCGGTGTGAGCGGGCGGCCGTTCGTCGCGGGCAACTGGAAGATGCACAAGACGGCCTCCGAGGCCGCCGCCTTCGTGTCCGCGTTCGCGGCCGACCTCCCGGACGGTGTGGACGTGGCCGTGTGCCCGCCGTTCACCGCGCTCGCCGCGGCGGTCGAGGCGGCGCGGGGCACGCCCGTGGCCATCTACGCCCAGAACATGCACCAGGCGGAGTCGGGCGCCTTCACCGGCGAGGTCTCGGCCGGCATGCTGCTCGACGCCGGCGTCGACGGCGTCCTGATCGGGCACTCCGAGCGGCGCCAGCTCTTCGGCGAGACCGACGAGGGCGTGAACGAGAAGGCGGCCGTCGCGCACGCGAACGGCCTGCGGGTGATCCTGGCGGTGGGCGAGACCGCCGAGGAGCGCGAGGCGGCGCTGACCGAGATCGTGCTCGAGCGCCAGGTGCGGGCCGGGCTCGACGGCCTCACGCCCGAGCAGGTGGCGACGACGACGATCGCCTACGAGCCCGTCTGGGCGATCGGCACCGGCCTCACCGCCACGCCCGAGATCGCCCAGGCCGCGCACGCGTTCATCCGTGGCCTGGTCGAGGGACTTGACGGCGTGGGGGAGCGGATGCGGATCCAGTACGGCGGCAGCGTCAAGCCGGGCAACGCGGCGGAGCTCTTCGCCCAGCCCGACATCGACGGCGGCCTGATCGGGGGCGCGAGCCTCGATCCCGCCGATCTGGCAGCCATCGCCGCCGCGGCGGGATGAGCGAGCCGCTCGTCTGCCTCGTCGTCCTCGACGGCTGGGGGATGGCGCCGCCGGGGCCGGGAAACGCCGTCGAGCTGGCCGCGACGCCGACCTTCGACGACCTGTGGGTGCGCTACCCGCACACGCAGCTGGCCGCCTCGGGCCGCGCGGTCGGGCTGCCCGACGGGCAGATGGGGAACTCCGAGGTCGGCCACACCAACCTCGGCGCCGGGCGGATCGTGCGCCAGGACCTCGTCCGCATCGACGACGACCTCGAGTCGGGTGCCTTCTACGAGAACCCCGTGCTGGTCGACGCCTGCCGCCGCGCCCGCGGATCTGGCCTGCACCTGCTCGGCCTCGTCTCCGACGGCGGCGTCCACAGCCACGTCCGCCACCTACGCGGGCTGATCGAGCTGGCCTCCCGGCAGGACGTCGAGCAGGTGCACGTGCACGCGTTCACCGACGGCCGCGACACGTCGCCGACCGGCGCGGCCGGCTATCTGGAGGGCATCCCCGGCATCGCGACGGTCTGCGGCCGGTACTACGCGATGGACCGCGACCGGCGCTGGGACCGGGTCGCGCGCGCCTACGACGCGATCGTGCACGGGAAGGGCGACCGGTCCGACGACGCCGTCGCGGCGGTGAAGGCCCGCTATGAGGCGGGCGAGACCGACGAGTTCATCCAGCCGATCGTGATCGGCGACCCGGCCGCCGGCCGCATCCGCGAGGGCGAAGCGGCGATTTTCTTCAACTTCCGGCCCGACCGCGCCCGCGAGCTGACGCGCGCCCTGGTCGACCCCGGGTTCGCCGAGTTCGACCGCGGCCCGTCGCCGCCGCTGCCGTTCCTGGTGCAGATGACCGAGTACGCCGACGACATCGACGCGCCGGTGGCATTCCCGGGCGAGCCGCTGACCGACGTCCTTGCCGCGGCGCTCGCGGCCGCCGGGGTGGAGCAGGTGCACGCCGCCGAGACCGAGAAGTACGCCCATGTCACCTACTTCTTCGACGGCGGCTCCGAGCACCGCCAGCGCGGCGAGCAGTGGGAGCTCGTCGACTCGCGCCGCGACGTCGCCACCTACGACGAGGCGCCGGCGATGAGCGCCGAGGGCGTGGCCGAGCGCTTCTGCGCCGGCATTGCGGATCCGCGCGTCCGCTTCGGGCTGGTCAACTTCGCGAACCCGGACATGGTGGGGCACACCGGCGTGATCCCGGCCGCCGTCACCGCCGTCGAGACGGTCGACAGCTGTCTGGCCCGGGTCGTCGAGGCGGCGGAGGCGCGGGGCGGCATCTGCCTCATCACCGCCGACCACGGCAACGCCGAGCTGATGCTGAACCCGGACGGCAGCCCGAACACGGCGCACACGACGAACCCCGTGCCGTTCATCGCCACCCGGACCGGCCTCGAGCTGCGCGACGGCGGCCGGCTCGCCGACGTCGCGCCGACCGTGCTCGAGCTGCTCGGAGTCGAGCAGCCGGCCATCATGCGCGGCACGTCACTTTTCGCATAGCGAACGGCCGTTGTAGGAAGGTGCCCGTCAACACGGGCTCGAAGTGGGTGAATGTCTATACTCGACATGGTTCTCGTAACCAACGCTTCACCTCTTGGCCCTTCCGCAGCCTGATCCAAACGTTCTCCGACTGGCCCGACGCGGCGATGAGCGCGCCTTCGCGCTGATCGTCCGCCAGTACCAGACGCCGCTCTACAACTACATCGCCCGCATCCTGGGCGGTGACCGGGCGCTGGCCGAGGACGTCTGCCAGGAGGTGTTCCTGCGCGTGTACCAGGCACTACCCGGCTTTGATAACCGCTGCCAGTTCACGACCTGGCTGTTCCAGGTGGCGAAGCACCGGGTCGTCGACGAGCTGCGGGCGCGCGAGCGCCGCGGCCGCCCGACCATCGAGCTCAGCTCTGCGCCGCAGCTGCACCTGTCCGTCGCCCCGGCCGAGCCGATCGAGAGCATGGAGGCGCTATGGGAGGCGATCGCGGGCCTGAGTCTCGACCTGAAGATGGCGCTCCTCCTGCGCGACGTGGTCGGCCTCAGCTACGCCGAGATCGCCGAGGCGCTCGAGACGACGCTCGCGACCGTCAAGTGGCGCATCTACAAGGCTCGTGAGACCGTCGTCGCCGAGCTCGTGCGCGGCGGCTACCACGTCGGCCGGGGTCGCGGCCGGGCCGCGACGACCGCCTCGGCCTAGCGACCCTCCGCCAGCCTCGCGCCCAGCCGCAGCGGCAGGCCCGCCTCGCGGATCGCGGTCTGGGCGGCGCGCACGTCGTAGTCGACCCGGTGCCACTCCGCCGCCCCGTGCTCGAGGTCGAGCGTCATGTAGGCGGCCCGAGGGTCGCCGTCGCGGGGCTGGCCCACCGATCCGGGATTGAGCAGGAACGGCCCCGGTCGCGTCTCGAGGCGCGTCCCGGCGCCGGCCAGGCCGCCCAGGAACTTGTCCCCGGCGTACCCGTAGGCGAGCGGGACGTGGCTGTGGCCGACCAGCGAGAGCCGCGTGCCCTGGAGCTCGAGGCAGACGGCGGCGGTGCGGTCGTCGATCACGTACTCCCAGACCGGGTCGCGGATGCTGCCGTGGTAGAGCTCGACGCTCTCGCGTTCGCCCTTCGGCTCGAGGCTGCGGAGCCGCTCGAGATCGTCGGCCGCCAGCACTCCCATCGTCCACTCGGCTGCGGTGCGGGCGTCCGACGAGAACGCCTCGAGGCCGATCTCGCCCGTGATGACCATGTCGTGATTGCCGGCCAGGCAGACGTCGGCCCGCTCGAGCACGGTCTGGGTGCAGCGGGCCGGGTCGGCGCCGTAGCCGGTCAGGTCGCCGAGGCACCACAGCTCGTCCGTGCCGGCGGAATCGATCGCGGCGAGAACGGCCTCGAGCGCCGCCAGGTTCGCGTGGACGTCCGAGATGACCGCGACCTTCACCGGCGCAATCTACCGATCGCGGCGGTGCTAGGTCTCTTCCGGGCCGTCGAACTCCGGGAGGTTCTTGATGCCCTCCTTGGTCTGCCACTTCGAGTAGTTGTCGCTCATCGCGTCGATGAGCTCCTTCATGAAGCGCGGCGAGAGGTTCACCCGGGAGACGACGACGCCGGGCACCTCCTCGTCTTCGACCTCGTGGTCGACGCGTGCGAAGGTGACGGTGAACTCGTAATCGGAGTGGCTGACGTTGGCGAAGTTGGCGTAGACGCCCGCCATGATCTCCGGCGAGAAGTGGATGTTCAGGTGGCGCTCGGGAGGGCCGTCTTCGTCCTCGTCCATGGGGGCACCCTACCCGCAGAGGCGCCGGGTCGCAGGGTTTACGATCCGTGCATGAGCGCCAGCCCCGTCTCCGAGCTCTCCGCGGCCGTCGAGAAGGCCGTGACCGCGGTCGGCGGCGACGGCGTGCCGGTCGGGCTCGAGCGGCCGGCCGACCCGGGCCACGGCGACTACGCCACCGCGATCGCGCTCCAGCTGGCGAAGCCGCTTCGCTCCGCGCCCCGCGACATCGCCGGCCGGATCGCCGCCGGGCTCGAGTCGGAGTACATCGACTCGGTCGAGATCGCCGGCCCCGGCTTCCTCAACCTGCGCGTGTCGCCGTCCTGGTACCGGCACACGGTCGGCCGCGTCCTCGAGCAGGGGGAGCGCTACGGCGCGGGCGCGATCGCGGCGCCGCAGCGCATCCAGGTCGAGTACGTGTCCGGCAACCCCACCGGCCCGGTCACGGTCGCGACGGCCCGGAACGCCGCGTACGGCGACAGCCTGGCGCGGCTCTTCGCGTTCGCGGGACACGACGTCGGCCGCGAGTACTACTTCAACGACGCCGGCCGCCAGATCGACCTGTTCGGCGAGTCCCTGAAGGCGCGCGCCGCCGGGGAGGAGCCGCCGGCGGACGGCTACCAGGGCGCGTACGTGACCGAGGTGGCCGCCGAGCTCGCGCTCGGGCCGGACGCCGACGTCGCCGCCTGGGCGCGGGCCGGCACCGACGCGATGATCGGCCGCATCCGGGCGACGCTCGGCCGGTTCCGGTGCTCCTTCGACACCTGGTTCCTGGAGCGGTCGCTGTACGAGAGCGGGGCGGTGCAGCGGGCGATCGACCGCGCCCGCGCCGAGGGCCATGTCTACGACGCCGACGGCGCGGTGTGGCTGCGCTCGTCCGCCCTCGGCGACGACAAGGATCGCGTCCTCGTCCGCTCGGACGGCACCTTCACGTACGTCGCCGGCGACCTGGCCTACGTCGCGGACAAGCTCGAGCGCGGATTCGACACCGCCGTCTACGTGCTCGGCGCCGACCACCACGGCTACATCGGCCGGCTCAAGGCCGCCGGGCAGACGCTCGGCTACGACCCGGCCCGGGTCGACGTCCAGATCTACCAGCTCGTGCGCCTGAGCGAGGGCAAGATGTCAAAGCGGGCGGGGCGGATCGTGACGCTCGACGACCTGCTGGACGCGATCGGCGTCGACGCGGCCCGCTACGCGCTCGTGCAGCGCGGGCACGACCAGCCGATCGACCTCGACCTCGATCTGCTCACCGCCCAGAACGCCGAGAATCCGGTCTACTACTGCCAGTACGCCCATGCTCGCATCGCCGCGATCCTGCGCCGCGCCGACGGCGGCGACGAGGCCCTTCCCGACCCGTCGTGGCAGCCCGAGCCCGCCGAGGCCGAGCTCGTGAAGGCGCTGGCCGAGTTCCCGGGGCTCGTCGCCGAGGCCGCGGAGCGCCGCGGGCCGCACCGGATCGCGGGCTACGCGCAGGACACCGCCAAGGCCTTCCACCAGTTCTACAAGCAGTGCCAGGTGATCGGCGTGGAGCCGCCCGTCGAGCGCAGCCGGCTGGCGCTCTGCCGGGCGACGGCGCAGGTGATGGCGACCGCGCTCGACCTCGTCGGCGTGGCCGCGCCCGAGTCCATGTAGCGCCTTTCGAGCGCTGCGCTACCCTGACCGAATGGCCAACCTGCCGACCGCACCCACCGTCTACGAGGTCGAGGAGCTCGAGGAGATCCTCGCCGGCGAGGACGCCGGCACCGACGAGGGTGACTGGTACGCGATCCACACCGACCCGTGGCCGTGCCCGGCGTGCAGCGAGGAGTTCTCGTACGTCACCGCCTGCCATCACGTCATCGTCGCGCCCGATCGCGACGACCTGATCGACCACGCCGCCCGGGCGGCGCAGGTCGGCCGCAACCCCCGCATCGTCCGCTACGACGACACGCTGCCCACCATGACCCTGTTCCAGTGGCGCGCCTTGGGCCGGCCGGTGCACGGGGTCAAGAAGGCGAGCTGAGCCGCAGCCCGCGCCGGCTCAGGCGGGGCCGTCGGCGATGACGCCGGCGACGACCTCGGGATCGACCGGGTCGGGGAACGCGGTGATCCACCAGGTGGCGCCGGCCGCCTCCCAGCCGCCGGGCTTGCGGCCGGGACGGCCCGAGACGACGACATCGAATCCGTCGAGGCTGCCGCGTTCGCGGCGGATGCGGTCGAGCAGCGCGGGCGCCTCCTCCGGCGTCGCGTCGGTGCAGATGCCGTCGTAGCGGGCGGCGCGGCGGACGGGGCGGGGCCGGCCGGTGGGCGCGGCGACCCAGATCGGGATGCGCGGCCGCTGCAGCGGCCGCGGCTCGAAGCGCACATCGGCGGCGGTGAAGTGGGCGCCGTGGTGCGCGACGGGGTCCCCGCTCCACAGCCGGCACAGGAGCTCGAGACCCTCGTCGAGCCGGTCGCCGCGGGCGCGCGGTTCGTCCTCCTCGGCGAAGCGGGTGAGCTCGCCGCCGGTGTTCACGCCGAGGCCCACGCCGAGCACGAGCCGGCCGCCGCTCAGCTGGTCGAGGCTGGTCGTCTCCCGCGCGAGCTTCTGCGGCCGTCGCCGGGCGACGGGCGTGACGAGCGGCCCGAGACGCATCCTCTCGGTCGCAGTCGCCACGGCCGCGAGCACGATCCAGGGATCCGCCACCGGCCGGAACGGCTCCGCGCGGTACATGTGATCCCAGACGAAGAACCCGTCGAACCTGGCTCGCTCGGCGTCGGCCGCCAGGTCGGCGACGACGCGCGGGTCGGCGAGCTCCCCGAAGGGCGCGAGCGAGAGGCCGTGGCGCACCGGCCGAGACTAGTGGCTCGGCCTCGCTCCGGCTCCGGGATGGGTAGGGCGGCGCCGCGGTCCGCGGCGCCGCCCGGGGCGGGGACCGTTAGTAGCCGCCCCCGCCGCCACCGCCGCCGCCGCCCGAGAGGGCGATCAGCGCGATGATCACGACCAGGGCGATCAGGCCTGCAGCGATCCACAGGCCTCGCCGGCCGTGGTCTTGTGTCGTGTGGTCTCGCATATGAGGAGATACGAGACCCGGGTGCGGTCAGATCTCCTCTCTGTGATGCTCGGCACAAGGGATGTTTAGGCCTGCTCAGGCCGCGCGGCGGCCGAGGCAGCGGGCCTCGAGCGCGGCAGCGGGGAGGGCCCCGCTCCACAGGTAGCCCTGCCCCAGCGGGCAGCCCGCCGCGCGCAGGAAC
This sequence comes from Gaiellales bacterium, assembly GCA_036273515.1. Taxonomy (GTDB): domain Bacteria; phylum Actinomycetota; class Thermoleophilia; order Gaiellales; family JAICJC01; genus JAICJC01. The sequence continues at coordinate 19,986 of DASUHM010000064.1, read as the reverse complement.
TCGAGCTGGGCCTCGGTCTCGATCCCCTCGGCGAGCGCCTGCAGGCCGAGTCCCTGGGCCAGGCCGACCATCGTCGTCACCAGCACCCGGCCCTGCTCCCGGCCGAGGTTCGCGATGAAGGAGCGGTCGATCTTGAGGGTCGAGACCGACATCTCCTGGAGGCGGCCGAGCGACGAGTGGCCGGTGCCGAAGTCGTCGATTGCGATCGGCACGGCGTGTCGTCGTAGCTCGGCCATGATCCGGCGGGTCTCGGCGGGGTTGGCCATGGCGGTCGACTCGGTCAGCTCGACCGTGATCCGGCCCGCGGGGAGCTCGCACCCGGCCAGCGCGACGAGGAACCGGCGCACGGCCGCCAGATCCCACAGCGCGCCGGGGAAGTTCACCGAGATGGGCAGCTCGAGGCCGCGTCCCTGCCAGGCCCGGCTCTGGCGGCAGGCCTCGGCGATGACCCAGTCCGAAAGGGGCGAGATCAGGCCGGTGCGCTCCGCGAGCGGGATGAACTTGCCCGGCGGGACGAGCTCGGCACCGTCCTGCCAGCGCACGAGCGCCTCGCAGCCGACGGTGGCACCGGTCGCGAGGTCGACGATCGGCTGGTAGTGCAGGATCAGGTCGCCGCCCTCGATGGCGCGCGCGAGCCGGGCGGCGGTCGCGATCGTGCCCGCGCCGGCCCCGGCGCCGGTCGAGTAGACGTGGCAGGCGTGGCGGCCGGAGTCCTTGGCCCGGTACATGGCCACGTCGGCGTGCTTCAGGAGGGTCTCGGCGCTCTTCGCGTCGGTCGGGTAGAGGCTGACGCCCACGCTGGCGGAGCAGTACACCTCGGTGCCCGCGACAGCGAAGGGCGTGGCGAGCGCTGCGAGCAGCTGCTGCCCGATCCGCTCGCCGGTCTCGGACAGGCTGGCGTTCGCGTCCGGGTCGACGTCGGCGAGCAGGACGAGGAACTCGTCGCCGCCCTGGCGGGCGACCAGGTCGCCGGGCCGGATGGCCCGCTGCAGCCGCTCGGCCACGGCGCAGAGCAGCTCGTCGCCGGCGCCGTGCCCGAGGTTGTCGTTGACCAGCTTGAAGTCGTCGAGGTCGACGTAGAGGACGACGAGCCCGGCCCGGTCGCGCGAAGCCCGCTCGAGCTCGAGCTCCAGCCGCTCCCGGAAGAGGGTGCGGTTCGGCAGTCCGGTGAGCGCGTCGTGGTAGGCGAGGTGGGCGAACCGCTCCTCGGCCTCACGCCGGTCGGTGATGTCGAGCAGGTAGCCCTGGCGGTAGAGGGGCACGCCCCCGTCGTCCGCGACGATCACCGACTCGTCGCGCAGCCAGCGCAGGCTGCCGTCGGGGCGGACGATGCGGTACTCGCAGCAGAACTCGGCCTGCTCCTCGTGCGCGGCGGCGAGGTCGGACATGACCCGCTCGCGGTCGTCCGGGTGGACGATGCGCGCAAAGAGGTCGGGATCGGCGACCCACTGCTCGTGGGTGTATCCGGTGATCTCGGCGTTCTTGGGGCTGTTGTAGATCGACGTCGCGTTGGCGTCGAGGGCGTCGATGTAGATCGCGAGCGGGAGTCGCTCGACCAGGTTGCGATAGCGGCCCTCGGCCTCGCGCAGCAGCGCCTGCGAGCTCGTGAGCGCCTGCTCGGCCAGCTTGCGCTTCGTCACCTCGAAGATGACGCCATGGACGGCCTGCGGGGTACCGTCGGCGTCGAAGACGGTCACCGCGGTGTCCCACACCCAGCGCACCTGGCCGGCCGTGTCGATCAGGCGATATTCGCCCTCGTACGGGGCGGCGGCCGCGACGGCGGCGGTGTACGTTCGTAAGACCTCATCGCGGTCGTCGGGGTGGATCTGGCCGGCCCAGCCGTCCAGGCCCTGCATCCAGTCGCTGACCGTCGAGCCGAAGAGCTGCTCGAGCTGCGGGCTGATGTAGATCGGATCGCCCTTGATGGGCGTGGCGGCGTACGAGACGGCGGGGAGCTGCTCGATCAGGGATCGCAGCATCGCCTCGGCCCGCGTCAGGGCCTCGTGCGCGTCAGCGTTCTCGACAGCCGACCGCAGGATCTCCGCCCGCCGCGTCCACAGCTCCACCTCGTCCGGCGCGAGCGAGTCGGGCGCGAATGTGAGCACCCCGTCGACGAGCTCGATGCCCGCGATCGCGGCCGCCTCCGGGACGGCCTCCGCGAAGGCGGCGATGACCGCGTCAGGGCTCCGCCGCGCGTGCAGCGCGACCGCCAGATCGGTCAGATGGGATTCGTGGTGCTCGTCGGCCATTGCCGACAGGTAATCGGTTGCCGGAGAGCCGCATTGAGAAGCGGCCACCCGGTGCGAGCTAGCTGTCGGGCGGCTCCGGAGCTCGTCGCACACGACCCGACGCCCGTGCGGCGGCGTTCAGTGTCTGAGAGCCCGCATGCCGTGCCTGATGAACGCTCGCGTTCTCGAGCAGACGCCGCACGAACACGCTCTCGAGCGTGGCCGTCCGCGGCTGCCCGGCGACGAACATCTCCGCCGTCTCGGCAACCGCCACGCTGCGACGATCCCGGGTTGCGGTAGCCGTACATCCGCCTGGCAAGGTCGGTGGTCTCGCCGAAGCAGACCGTGTCTCCGGCCTGCGGAGTCGAGACCGTGAACCGCGCAACCATAGTCACGGCATGCCGGTGCGGTGAGACTGAGTCGACGCACGGTCCGGGCTCGCCGACGTTGTGGTGATGAGCGTCAGCGGACCCCGTCACCTGACCGTGCCGATCTCGGGCCCGGCATGCCTGCCGTGGGCCATCATCGGCCTCACCCCGGATGGAGCCGACCTGCACGTCGTCGACGGCGATCGACCGGCGTGGCAGCGACGTTGCACCGAGCTTCGGGCGGGTGGTCGCTACCTGCGGGTGCGTTGGGTCGGGATCTCAACGTTCTGGGAGGAGTCAGACGACCCGCCGGCGCCCAACCAGCCCGTGCTTCCGATGGACGAGCCGGCGGTCGATTCGCACTCGCGTCTGCGCGCGCCGTCGCGGCCGACCTTCCGGGACGATGCGGCGACCGTCGCGCCGATCAGCGACCCGATGCGCTTCCCGTGGACGGTCGTCACCAACCCGCGGGTGGGTGAGGGCGCCGAGTTCCACTTTCCTGGTCGGCGCCGGAGCCCGCGATGCCTGGCAGGCGTTCCATCGCGAGCTCGCATCGTGCGGCACCTACAGCTGGGCGATCTGGGCCACCATGGCCTTCCGGGACGTCGAGGCCGGCCTATGAGCGCGGCTGCGCCGCCTCCAGCCGCCGCACCGGCCCGAGGAACGGGATGACGAGGCTGATGACGGTGCCCGCGGCGATCATGGTCGCGAGGCCCCGCGTCGCCCCGACATCCGCGACGAGGATCCCGGTGACGGCGTAGCCGGCCGGGTCGGCCACCAGCGACGAGAACCAGTCGTAGGCGGTGACGCGGGACAGGACGTCGTTCGGCACCTGCGCCTGAAGCGTCGTCTCCCAGAAGACGTTCCCGGCGATCCCGCCCGCGGACGCCGCCAGGTACGCAACCGCGACGAGCCAGGCCGGCACGGCGAGTGCGAGCAATGCGCCGGGGACGGCGAAGGTCGCGAACAGCAGCGTGGCGACGAACATCGGCCGGCGCGGGCGGTGGTGGAGCGCTGCGACGCCGCCGGCGAGGTTGCCGACCCCGCCGGCCGCGACGATCAGCCCCCATGCGGCCGCCCCGCCGAGGTGCTCGCGGGCGATGATCGGCCCCGCGACGAAGAACGGCGCGCCCAAGAGCGCGTTCGTCGCCGCCGCCTGGATGGTCGAGATCCAGAGCCACGAGCGGGATCTGAACTCGTTCCAGCCCTCGATCAGCTGGCGCAGCAGCGGCGCCTCGCGGGCGCGTTCCGTTCGGGGCAGCACCAGCAGCGCGAGCGCGGCCGCGCTGCAGGCGAAGGTGACGCTGTCCACCGCGATCGCCCACGCCGGGGATGCCGCAGCCAGCACGATGCCCGCGACCGCCGGCCCGAAGACGCCGCCCGCCGCGTCCGCCGCCCAGCGCAGCGCATTTGCCTGCTGGAGCTGCGACTCCGGCACCAGCTGCGGCGCCAGCGCGGAGACGGCCGGGTAGAAGAACCCGCTGCACATGCCGTGGATCGCGTAGAGGGCGAGGATCTGCCACAGCTGCGCGTTGCCGGTGAAGAGCAGGGCGGCGAGCACCGCCTGGCTGACGAACCGCACGACGTCCGCGGCCAGCATCACGGGCCGTTGGGAGAAGCGGTCCGCCACCGCGCCGCCGAGCAGGAGCGCGGCGATCGTGAACGCCGTGCGGGTGCCCAGCACCCACCCGAGCGCCGCCGACGACCCGGTCACGTCGAGCACCGCGAAGGCCAGCGCGACGGCCACCATTCCGTCGCCGAACGCCGACGTCAGCTGGCTCACGAAGAAGCGCCGGTACGTCACCGACCGCAGCGGCGCGAGGGAATCGGGCATGCGCATCCGGCGGTGCAGGCTCCGTGCGGTCGGACGGAACGGCGAGGAGGAGCGGACGACGGGTCTCGAACCCGCGACCTTTGGCTTGGGAAGCCAACGCTCTACCAGCTGAGCTACGTCCGCGCGGCGGTCGGAACACCCTACCAGCTTGACACCGGGCGGCACCCGGGGCGATCCTCGACCCGCCGTCGAGGAGGGAGCTGTCCGTGTCCGACACCACCGTTCGCCAGCCGTTCGGCTACCACCTGAGCCTGTGTCCGGCCGTGCCCGAGCCGCCGTTCGACGATCCGGGCGAGCTCGAGCGGGTGTGGGGCCGGCGCTGGGGCGCGAGCGACGAGGTCGGCCGCCTGCGCGTGGTGCTCGTCCGCGAACCGCGCGGCGAGTGGGCTCGAGTCCGCGGCGACGCCTGGAACGAGGCGGCCGGAGCTCTCGTCGACCCGGACGGCGGCTGGTATTGGGAGTCGCGCGAGGAGCCCGATCTCGACAAGGCTGCCACGCAGCACCGCGGGCTCATCGACGCGCTCCGTGCCGAGGGCGTCGAGGTGGTCTTCGTCGAGGGCGACGGGCCGCCGCACCTGACCCGGCCGATCTACACCCGCGACCCGCTCATGACCGTTCCCGGCGGGGCGATCATCGGGCGGATGGCGCCGGCGATGCGGCGCGGCGAAGAGCCGCTCGTCACCCGTGCAGTCGCCGCGGCGGGCATGCCGATCCTGCGCACGATCACGGGCACCGGCCTCGTCGAGGGCGGCAGCCTGGTCAAGCTGCGCCCCGGCGTCGCCGCCTACGGCACGTCGATCCGGTGCAACGACGAGGGGGCGCGGCAGCCGCGCGAGGCGCTCGCCGACCTCGGCATCGAGCTGATCGTCGTCCCGATGGTGGGTTGGTCGATCCACCTCGACGGCCACCTGGGGATGCTCTCGCCCGAGGCGGCGCTCGTCGAGGTGAACGGCCTGCCGTACTGGTTCCTCGACCGCATGCGCGCGCTCGGGATCGAGCCGATCCCGTGCCCCGAGGGCGAGGAGTGGGCGATCAACTCGCTCGCGCTCGCCCCGGGCCGGATCCTCATGTGCGACCGCTACCCGCGCACCCGGGAGCTGCTCGAGCGGCGCGGCATGGAGGCCATCGCCATCCCCTACGACGAGATCCAGAAGGGCGGCGGCGGAATCCACTGCTCGACGATGGAGCTCGTGCGCGATCCGGCGTGAGACGGTTGGGCGAGCGGGTGCTAGCATACCCCTGTGGGGTATTCAGCGGACACCGAGCGTGAGGTACGCCTCCGCATCGACGGGATGCACTGCGCCTCGTGCGCGGCCCGCGTCGAGCGCGGCCTGAACAAGGTCGAAGGCGTCTCCGCCAGCGTCAACTACCTGACCGAGCAGGCGACCGTGCGCTGCCCGCCCGACGTCGAGGTCGAGCGACTGGTCGGCGCCGTCGAGTCGGCCGGCTACGCCGCCCACGAGGCGGCGCATGAGCACGCCGGCGGCCATCACCACCACGACGACGAGCCGGCCGCCGTCCTGCGCCGCCGTCTGGCCGTCGCCGTCGCGCTGACCGTTCCCGTCGCGCTGATCGGCATGATCTCCGCGCTGCACTTCTCGGGCTGGGAGTGGGTCGCGCTCGCGCTCTCGACGCCCGTCGTCTTCTACTCGGGATGGGGCATCCACCGCTCGACGCTTCAGAGCGCCCGCCACGGCGTCGCCCAGATGGACACCCTGATCACCCTTGGCACGCTGGCGGCCTGGTCGTGGTCGGTCGTCGTCCTCGTCGCCGGGCTCGCCGCCGACACGTACTTCGAGGTCGCCGCCGTCGTTACGACGTTCATCCTGGTCGGCCGACTGCTCGAGGCCGGCGCCAAGCGGCGTTCGGGCGACGCCATCCGGCGCCTGCTCGAGCTCGGCGCGCACGACGTCCGCGTCCTGCGCGACGGCCGCGAGGAGCTCGTCCCGATCGAGGCGCTCGCCCTCGGCGACCGGTTCGTGGTCGGGCCGGGGGAGAAGGTGGCGACCGACGGCGTGGTCGAGGACGGCCGCTCTGCCGTCGACATCTCGATGCTGACGGGCGAGCCGATCCCGGTCGAGGTCGGCCCGGGCGACGGCGTCACCGGCGCCACGGTGAACGCGCACGGACGCCTGGTCGTCCGCGCGACCCGCGTCGGCGCCGACACGGCGCTCGCTCGCATCGCCGCGCTGGTCGACGAGGCCCAGTCGGGCAAGGCGCCGGCGCAGCGGCTGGCCGACCGCGTCTCCGCAATCTTCGTGCCGGTCGTCATGGTCATCGCCGTCGCGACCCTGGCCGGCTGGCTGCTCGCCGGCGCATCGCCCTCCGACGCGTTCACCGCCGCGGTCGCCGTCCTGATCATCGCCTGCCCGTGCGCGCTCGGCCTGGCGACGCCGACCGCGCTGATGGTGGGAACCGGCCGTGGTGCACAGCTCGGCGTCCTCATCCGGGGCCCCGAGATCCTCGAGCGCACCCGCCGCATCGGCACGATCGTGCTCGACAAGACGGGCACCGTCACCCAGGGCCGCATCGAGCTCGCCGGCGTGTCGCTGCTGAACGGGGCCGGCCGGGCCGACGTCCTGCGACTCGCCGGCGCGGTCGAGGCGGCATCCGAGCACCCGATCGGGCGCGCGGTCGCCGCGGCGGCCCGGGCCGAGACGGGCGACCTGCCGCCGGTGCGCGACTTCCTGAACGTCCCGGGCACGGGCGTGCGCGGCACCGTGGAGGGCCACGCCGTCGAGGTCGGACGCGGCGCGAGCGCGATCACCGTCTCGTGGGACGGCGAGCCTCGCGCCGAGCTGGCCGTCCGTGACGCCGTGAAGCCGACCAGCGCCGAGGCGGTGGCGCAGCTGCGCCGCATGGGCCTCGTGCCCGTCCTGCTGACGGGCGACACGGAGGATGCGGCCCAGCGGGTCGCCCGTGACGTCGGCATCGACCGGGTCGTCGCCGGCGTCTCCCCGGAGGGGAAGGTCTCGGAGATCCGCCGCCTCCAGGCGGCCGGCGAGGTCGTCGCCATGGTGGGCGACGGCGTGAACGACGCGCCGGCCCTGGCCCAGGCCGACCTCGGTCTGGCCATCGGCACGGGCACGGACGTCGCGATCGAGGCGAGCGACCTGACGCTCGTGTCCGGCGACCTGCGCAGCGCCGTCGATGCGATCGGCCTGGCCCGCCGCACGCTGCGCACCATCCGGTCGAACCTTTTCTGGGCGTTCGCCTACAACGTCGCCGCGATCCCACTGGCCGCGGCCGGGCTGCTGAGCCCCGTGATCGCCGCTGCGGCGATGGCGATGTCGAGCCTGTTCGTCGTCGGCAACTCGCTGCGCCTGCGCCGCTATCGCGGCGTCCGCGCGGCCCGCCCGGGGGAGGCAGGCGCGTGACCTACGGCTACGTGAGCGACAAGGATGCGCTGATCACGCGCCTGCACCGGATCGAGGGGCAGGTGCGGGGGATCGAGAAGATGGTCGAGGACGAGCGCTACTGCATCGACATCCTGACGCAGATCGGCGCCGTCTCGACCGCGCTCGAGACCGTCGCCCAGAAGCTGCTCGAGGAGCACGCGAACCACTGCGTGGCCGGCGCCCTGGCCTCCGGCAGCCGCGAGGAGGCCGAGGAGAAGACGCGCGAGCTGCTCCAGGCCGTGCAGCGGTTCGCGCGCACGCGCTGACCGCGCGGTCATCTAGCGTTCCCGTCATGCTCGGCCCCAGGTTCGACGAGGCGATGGCGTATGCGCGGGTGGTGCACGCCGATCAGGTGCGCAAGGGCTCGGGCGTCCCGTACATGGCCCACCTGCTCGGCGTCGCGTCGCTCGTGCTCGAAGGCGGCGGGGACGAGGACGAGGCGATCGCGGCGCTGCTCCACGACGCCGTCGAGGATCGCGGCGGCCGGCCGCGGCTGAACGACATCCGCCAGCGGTTCGGCATGCGCGTCGCAACGATCGTCGAGGGCTGCAGCGACGCGATCTCCGAGGACGGTGAGCCGAAGGGCGACTGGTGGGGGCGCAAGTGCGCGCACCTCGAGCATCTCGCCGAGGCCGACGGTGACCTGCGCGAGCCGCTCCTGCGCGTCTCGATGGCCGACAAGCTCTCGAACCTGCGCGCGACCGTCCGCGACGCCGTCCGCGGCGACGAGCGCTTCTGGATGGTGTTCAAGCACGGCGCGGCCAGCCAGCTCTGGTACTACGGCCGCATGATCGACCTCTTCCACGACCGGATGCCCGGGAGCTCGATGCTGCCGGAGCTCGACACGCTCCTCGTCCAGCTGGCCGAGCTCGTGCCGGCCGGCGACCGCGAGCTGGCCGGGCGCTACCGCGCCGAGCGCTGCCCGCCGCCCGGCTGAGCGCCCGCTACGTCTCCTGCGCGACCGCCGCGGGCATGGCCGGCTCGCGCGGCGAGAAGAGGCGCTGGGCGATCGCCGTCGGCATGATGGCCGAGAGCACGACGACCGAGATAGAGGATGCGCGGGCGAGGCAGGTGATTGATCCCACGGCACCACCACGATCCGAACCCCCGCCCAGCGGCATGGCGGCCAGGCCGGCGGGGGCGTGGAATCAATCGCCTTAGCTCGCCGTGGTGGGCGGAAGCGCCGGGTGGCGCCGCCGCCCGCGCTCGGAGAGCGCGACCAGCAGTGCGACCACGGCGACGTTCGCGCCCAGCCAGGCTCCTGCGATCCACACCAGGAACATTCGTCCCCCTCTTCCGTGCGTCACCCCTAGGATGGCGGGCGACCGCGCCAGGAGGGGTGAAATTGCGGTGTCGGGGTGGTGAAGATGTGGCGACCGGGCTGCCGTTCGGCGTCGCCGAGGTGCTGGAAGCCGCCGGAAGGCCGGAATCGGCCCTCGATGTCGGCTGCGGCAGCGGCCGGCTGACGATCGAGCTCGCGCGCCGCGGGGCGGCCGCGGCCGGGATCGACACGAACGAGCGACAGCTCGCCGCCGCGCGTGAGCGGGCCGCCGAGGCGGGGGTCGGGCTGACATTCGTTCGCGGCGACATGAACGAGCCCTTCGCGTTCGCCGACGCGGCGTTCGGGGCGGTTACGAGCCGCCTGTCGCTGATGATCGCCCACGATCCGCTCGCGACCCTGCGCGAGGCGGCCCGGGTGACGGCTCCCGGCGGGCCCGTCGTCACCGCCGTCTGGGCGCGGATCGAGGAGAACCCGTGGTTCGGGGAGCCGCGGGCGGCGGTGGCGGAGGCGCTCGGCTCCGAGCGGGCGGCGTTCGCGCGGGCGTTCGGGCGGCTCGGCGACGCCGCGGAGCTCGCCGACCTGCACCGGGGTGCCGGGCTGGCCGGCGTCCGGGGCCAGGTCCTACGGGACGATGTGCCCGCCGCCGACGCCGAGGCCCACTGGCGCGGGCTGGTCGCGAGGATCGGGCACTACACCCGGCTCGACGCCGCGATCACGCCCGACGAGCGCGCGCGGGTGGTGGACGTCCTCGCCCGCCGGCTCGCGCCGTTCCACGCCGAGACCGGCCTGCGGCTGCCGCGGGCGATGGTGATCGTCAGCGCGCGGCGCTGATGCCCGTCAGGAGATGATGCGGCGCGCCTTGCGGGCGCGGTGGGTCAGGAAGCGGGTGATCCGCTCCCTCCGCGTGCGCTTGCGGCGGGGCCACACCACGACGTCGATGGCCGCGAGCTCACTGACGACGCGCTGCCGGAGCGCTGTCAAATCCTCTTTCATCTGCACCTGCTCCACCGCACCTCCATACCACCGCAACGTACCCCATACGCCGGTCGGCGTCTACACGGGATTTCCCACATTGTGACAGGACGCCATCAGCTTCCGGTTAGGGACAGGTAACGATCTGGAGACATCCTTGTGCACCTTGCCCCTTACACCGGGTTCGCTCGCGCGGGCGGATCGGTTCACCGTGATCGCAGGGCTTGCCGCCGGCCGCCCGGGGTGCGACCATGTTCGTGATGGGAGTGACGTACGAGCTGATCGACGCCCCGTATCCGTACCTGTGCGCGGTTTACCGCTGCGTGTGCGGCGGAGTCGAGGTGCGCCACGGCGGCGACTCGGCGACGCCGCCGGAGCGGTGGGAGCGCGACCCGATCGACGGCGACGAGGAGCAGTACCTGTGCCCCGGCTGCGCGGCGGAAGCCCGCCGGCGCGCCGCCGAGAGCGACGCGCCGCGCTGACATCCGCCCTCACCCGGAGTACGAGAAGACGACCGTCACCTGGGCGCTCACCTTCTGCGTGCCGCGCCTGATCGGCACCCCGAGTGCCTTGACGGCGGCCGGCGCGTAGCTCAGCTCACGGTCGTAGAACGGCTGCTGCTGTGACTCGTCGACCGAGACCACTCCGCTCACGTGCAGGCCGGCGGCCGCGGCCGCCGCGTCGGCCTTCGACCGGGCGTCGGCGATGGCGGAGCGCAGCGCCGCGTCGTAGGCGTGGTGCTGGTTTCCGATCGAGAAGTCGACCCCGTAGTCCGATTGCGCGCCCGTCGCCGCCCCGTCGGCCAGCAGGCGCCCGGTCGTGGACAGGTTGCGCACCGTGACCGTCAGGCTCTGGTCGGCACTGAAGTCGCCGTTCACCGGCTGCGCGTCGCCGCCGACGCCGTCGGTGCGCATGTCGCTGCGGGCGACACCGTCCGAGCGCAGCTTCGCGATCAGGAGGTTCATCGTCCTGCTGGCGGCGGCCTGGGCATCGGCGAGCGTGGCGCCGGTGCCGTGGGTCGAGAACGAGATCGTGCCGCGGTCGGGGTGCATGGTGACGTTGCCGCTGCCGGTGAAGCGCATGTACGGCTGCAGGACGCCGCCCGGGGTGTGGGCGGCGGGGGCGGCGGGGGCACGCGACGTATCGTGCAGGGCCTGGTAGCCGGCGATCGCGAGCACGGCGACGGCGGCGGTCACGATGAGCTGGCGGGGGTCGGTCATGGCGGTCTCCTCGAGCCGATTCATGGCATTTGCACCGGGTTTGACCACCGCCAAGGTCCGCCGGTTCCCGTTGTCCGTCCGACCCCGGTCCTAGCATTTGGGGGAATGGATGAACGCAAGCACGAGCTGGCGATGGCCATCGACCTTCGCCTGGCCGATCTTTGGGCAGAGATCTTCGAGGTCGACCCCTCACGGGTCGATCCCGAGCTTCTGGGCTGGTTCCTGCGCGCGGCCTATGGGCAGGGCTACACCGATGCACTTCGTGAGACCCGCCGTGGCCAGCTCTGCCTCGATCTGGGCTACCGCGTCCCCGATCGCGCCGCGTAGACGATTGCTTCCACGCCCCTGTGGGGCAACCGCAGCCCCACCGGCGACCCGAACCTCCATCAACGGCCTGACGTCCCGGCGCGCGGGGGCGTGGAAGCAACCGTCTCCCCAGCCAGCCTGGTCTGCAACGGGCCGGTGGTAACCTGATTCGCATGTCCCCGCGTCCGCGCCTGGTCGTCGCACTCGTGGTGGGATCGCTTCTCGCCGTCTTCCTTGCCTACCAGGCGCTCTTCAACTCGGGGACGCTGCTCGTCAGCGTCGCGCAGCTCCGCAGCGACACCGACGGAGCCGCCCAGAAGCAGGTCACCCTGACCGGCACGGTCGTGCGTGCATCGCGCACCTCCGACCCGATGCGGTTCGTGCTCCGCGACGAGTCGTCCGCCCAGACGGTGGACGTGTCGTACCGGGGTTCGGTTCCGGACGCCTTCAAGACCTCGCGCCGCGTGATCGTCACCGGCCGGCTCGAGAAGGGGGTGTTCGTGGCGCAGCCCGACTCGCTGCTCACGAAGTGCCCGAGCAAGTACTCGTCCGGCGGATCGTAGGAGCGTCGGCCTGACCACTCTCGGCCGCGTCGCCGTCTACCTCGTCTTCGCGCTCGCGGCCTACGCGGCGGTCGGGGCGGTGGTGGCCGGACTGCGCCGCGACCGCCGGGTCATGCGCAGCGTCCAGAACGCCTTCGCGGCCGCCTTCGTGTCCGCCCTCGTCGCGATCGCGGCGCTCGAGTACGGCCTCGTCACGAACGACTACTCGCTGAGCGTCGTCTTCGAGCACACGAGCCGCAACCTGCCCCTGGTCTACAAGATGACGTCGCTCTGGGCCAGCCAGGAGGGCTCGCTGCTCCTGTGGCTGACCGTCCTCACCGGCGCGGCCGGGATCGTCATGTACCAGAACCGGCATCGCAACCGTGAGCTGGTGCCGTGGGTGGCGGCGGTGCTGGGCGGGATCGCCGTCTTCTTCGCCGGCCTGGCGGCGTTCGTCTCCTCGCCGTTCGCCCACGTGCCCGGCGGGGTGCCGGGCGACGGCTCGGGCCTCGATCCGTCGCTCCAGAACCCGTACATGGCGGCCCACCCGCCGATGCTCTACCTGGGCTACGTCTCGATGGCGGTGCCGTTCGCGTTCGCGATGGCGGCGCTGATCACGCGCCGGACGGACGCCCGCTGGCTGGTCTCGGTGCGGCGCTGGACGCTGGTCTCCTGGACGGCGCTCGGGATCGGCATGCTGCTCGGTGCCCACTGGGCCTACGTCGAGATCGGCTGGGGCGGCTACTGGGCCTGGGATCCGGTCGAGAGCGCCGCGCTGATGCCGTGGCTGGCCGCGACCGCGTTCCTGCACTCCGTGATGGTGCAGGAGAAGAAGGGGATGCTGAAGGTCTGGAACATGGTGCTCGTGATCGCCGCGTTCTCGCTGTGCATCTTCGGCGACTTCCTGACCCGAAGCGGCGTCGTCCAGTCGGTGCACTCGTTCGTGCAGTCGGCGGTCGGGCCGTGGCTGCTCGGCTTCCTCGCCCTGGTGCTGGCGGCCTCGATCAGCCTCCTGATCGTGCGCCTGCCGACCCTCCGGGCCGACCACAAGCTCGAGTCGGTCGTCTCGCGCGAGGCGACGTTCCTCTTCAACAACCTGCTCCTGCTCGCGCTCGCCTTCGCCGTGCTCTGGGGGGTCGTGTTCCCGATCCTGAGCGAGGCCGCCCGCGGCGTGCGGGCGACGGTGGCGACGCCGTACTACGACTTCTTCCTCGTCATCTTCGGCCTGCCGCTGCTCGCCCTGACCGGGATCGGGCCGCTGATCGCCTGGCGGCGAGCCTCGCCGGGCAGCCTCTGGCGCACCTTCCGCTGGCCGGTGATTTCCGGCCTGGCGGGCGGGGCGTTCCTGGCGCTGCTGGGGCTCGGGTCGAGCCCGGCCGGCCTGACGGCGCTCTCGCTGTGCGTCTTCGTCACCGTGACGATCGGCATGGAGTTCGCGCGCGGGACGGCGGCGCGGCGTGCGATTGCCGGCGGGTCGTGGCCGCGGGCGCTGCGCGATCTCGTCAATCGCAACCGCCGCCGCTACGGGGGCTACGTCGTCCACCTGGCCATCGTGCTGCTCGTCGTGGGCGTCACCGCCTCGAGCGCCTACTCGTCGGTCGACGAGGCCAACCTCGGCGTCGGCCAGTCGATGCGGATCGATGGCTACACGCTCAAGAACACCGGGCTCTTCCAGCGCAGGGGGCCGAACTACCGGCTCGAGTACGTGCGCCTCCAGGTCTACAAGGGCGGCAAGCCGGAGGGCATCCTCGAGCCCGGCCTGCGCCAGTACGACACCGGCCAGGTCGGTAACGAGGTGGACATCCGCTCGAGCCTGCTGACCGGCACCGACCTCTACTCGATCCTGCAGGCGCCCGACCGCAACGGCTCCGGGGTGTCGGTGAAGGTGCTGGTGAACCCGGCGGTCGGCCTCGTGTGGCTGGCCGGCGTGGTGTTCGCGCTCGGCGCGCTCATCACGATCTGGCCCGATCCCCGGGAGGCCCGTCAGCTGGCCCGCCGCTACGGGGAGCTGCTCGCCCGCAGCGAAGCATGAGCACCGCGGCACTGGTCGTGGCGGTGGCCCTCCTGGTCACCGGCGCGGTGCTGTTCGTGGCCTGGCCGTTCGCCTCGCCCGACGCCGGGCCGCCGGAGCAGGTGCTGAGCGACCGCGACCGGCGCGTGCTCGAGCTGCGCGAGCGCCGCGACGAGGCCTACCAGGGCCTGCAAGACCTGGAGCAGGAGCTCCACACGGGCAAGATCACACCGGCCGACTACGAGCTCGAGCGCGGTCGCCTGCGGGCCGAGGCGGCCGCGGCGCTCCGCGAGCTCGACGGGCTTTCCGAGCCGGATCCGCTACGCTAGCCGGACTGCGCGAGGAGGATAAATGGCCGGTTTGATGTCCCGATTCACGACGCTCTTCAAGGTCAAGGCGAACAAGGCGCTCGACCGCGCCGAAGACCCGGGCGAGACGCTCGACTACAGCTATCAGAAGCAGCTCGAGATGCTGCAGAAGGTGAAGCGCGGCGTTGCCGACGTCGTCACGTCGAAGAAGCGGCTGCAGCTTCAGACCGCGAAGCTCGAGGAGAGCATCGTGAAGCTCGACGGCCAGGCCCGGCAGGCACTCGCCGCGAACCGCGAGGACCTCGCCCGCACGGCCCTCGAGCGCAAGACGCTCATCCAGGGCCAGCTGCAGGGCCTCGACTCGCAGATCGCCCAGCTCGAGCAGCAGCAGCAGGCGCTGATCGACCAGGAACGGCGGCTCTCGGCCAAGGTCGAGTCCTTCCGCACGCAGAAGGAGGTCGTCAAGGCCCAGTACTCCGCCGCCGAGGCGCAGGTGCGCATCGGCGAGGCGACGACCGGCCTCGGCGAGGAGATGTCGGACGTCGGCCTGGCGCTCACGCGCGCGCAGGACAAGACCGACCAGATGCAGGCCCGCGCCGCCGCCGTGAACGAGCTCGTGGAAACGGGCGCGATCGACGACCTGACCCAGCCGGCCGGCTCCGACCTCGACCAGCAGATCGCGGCGCTCACCGCCGGAAACCAGGTCGACGCCGAGCTGGCGAAGATGAAGGCCGAGCTGGGCACCGGCGGCGCGGCGGCCGGGGAGCTCGCGACGGGCACGCCCACCGAGTCCGCGCCGGCCGAGGCCGACGCCGCGCCCGCGGAGGAGCCGAAGCCATGATCGTGCGCATCCTGGGCAGGGGCCAGTTCGAACTGGACGACGCCCTGCTCGGCCGCCTGAACGAGCTCGACAACGCCGTCGCGGCGGCGGTCGCCGCCGGCGACGCGAGCGGGTTCAGCCGGGCGTTCGGCGAGCTGATCGGGATGGTCGAGGGCGAGGGCAAGCCGGTGCCGGACGACCAGCTGGTCACGTCCGACCACGTGCTCCCGCACGCCGACACCACGCTGCAAGAGGCCCGCGAGGCCTTCGCCGGCGAGGGCGCGATCCCGGGCTGACAATCGGGGTCAGACCCCGAACGGTCGCCGTTGCAGTTTTGTTGCACTTCCGTTCGGGGTCTGACCCCGATCAGCCTGACCCCGATCAGCTAGTTGTTGTAGCCCTCGTCCGCGAGGGTGGCGGCGCAGAGCACCATGACCGCGGCGGCGATCGGCGCGCCGACGCGCGGTCGGCTCCGGGCGATCGCGGTCGCAACGGCGGCCAGGACGACCAGCACCGCGATGCGGCCTCCCGGGTAGTGGTCGGCGATACGGTCGTTGGTGTTCAGGTAGTACGTGTCGGGCGAGTAGTAGCGAGCCGCCGCCATCGTGACCGCGAGCGCGGTCAGGACGGCGATCGCCGGCCAGCCGCCGATCCGCGCATTCCCGACAGCGGCGCCCACGAGAACCGCTGCCGCAAGCCAGATCGCCACGAGCCCGGCCGGGACGAGGCCGTTTCCTGGCGGAGGCTCGCCCCGGGCGGAGTACTCGGTCAGGCCGAGCGCGAGCGCGGCGTGATAGGCGGCCGAGGCGGCCATCACCGCCGCGATCGCGCTCAGGACGACGACAACCGGTGCGGGTCGCATGGCCAAATGCACGCGCTGCGATCGTACCCCGAGCGTCAGGGTGCCTGGCACCGCGCGAGGCGGTGCCAGGCACCGGGACCGCTACCGCGCCAGCCGGTGGGAGGCGCGGATGATCGCCTCCGCCCGGGCGATCCAGGCCCGGGCCTGGGCCGCGCCGACCGGGTCGCCGTTGAACGTGGCGGCGTCGAGCGCCGGCGCGATCTTGTCGGCCAGCGCGTTTCGGCGCACGGTCAGTGCGGCGATGCGGGCCTCGATGCGGGCGTAGACCGCGTCCGAGCCCTCCATCGCCGTCGTCGAGGCCGCGATGCCGTTCCGGCCGACGACGCCGAACGGCGCGTCGATCTGCTTGAGGACGGCACCGAGCCGCGCGGCCAGGGCCGTGTGGGTGCGCAGGCCGGCGGGCAGGGCTCCCTTGGTCAGCACCGGGATGATCGCCCGGCCGTCGTGGCCGTAGTCGTCCTGCAGGCCGGTCAGCGCGAGCATCGTCGGCCGCAGGTCGGTGTGGTCGGTCCACGGCCGGTGCGTCTCACCGAGGTGGCGGACGCCCGGCCCGACCATCCCGATCCACGTGTTCGCGACCTCGGGCACGAGGCCGCCGTGGTTCCAGGCAAACCCGGGCTGGACCTGCGAGCAGGGGCTCGCGGCCGTGCAGGTCGTCCCGCCGGCGTAGCCGAACATGTCCGGGTCGAGGAAGCTGATGAACGTCGGCGTGCGCAGCGGATCGCCGGTCACCATGTGCAGCAGGCGCATCCCGACCGGGTCGATCATCTGCCGGCTGACCGCGACGTCGTGGCCGACGTACGGGTTGGCCGCCTTGAGCGCCGCCACGTCGTGCTCGAACGTGCGGGTGACCGCCGCGTCGCGGGCCGGGTCGCCGGTCAGGTAGAAGGCCGGCGCCATGTCGCTATGGACGTCGAACGGCGTCGTGTCGTTGCGCTGCGTGGCCAGCAGGCCGCGCAGGTTCACGTTCACCTCGCCGACCGCGTTCTCCGGGCAGGTCGCCATCGTTGCGCTCGGGCAGGTCACGTGCGAGTACTGGCACGGCGTTGTGACGCCGTCGCACGAGGGGTTCGACGGCGGGCCGCCGGCGAAGTGGTCGCCCTCCTCGACGGTGACCACGAACAGCGTGTTCGAGCGGTCGATGCCGTCTGCCTGGAGGCGGGCGAAGAAGCGCGCGAACGCCTGGTCGTAGTCGTGGAGCTGGTTCACGTAGCCGGCCTCGCCCGGGCCGAACGGGCCCGTGTCGACGCCGGTCGAATGGTTGTCGTGCGCGTCGGACAGGTACGCGTAGGTGATCGGGATGCCGTGCTCCTGCATCGCCGCGACGTACGCCAGCGAGACGTCCGGCGTCATCCCGTCGAAGCCGGGGAAGCCGACGTTGCCGTTGGTGTCCTCGATCGTCTTCCCGCTCAGCGTCTGCATCGGCCCGTTCGGGCTGATCACCGGCGCGACGTACTTGTTGCCGAAGAGGCCGTCGAAGCCGGTGTAGCCGCCGGGCTCGTCCGGCAGGAGGTCGGGCCGCGCGTTGGGCGAGTTGGTGCAGACCGCCGAGCCCTGCGCGCAGTGGACGGCGATGCCGACGAAGTCGGCTGCCGCCTTGGCGGGATCGGCCGCGGCCTCCTGGGCCTCGGGAGAGTTGGGGCCGAAGACCTTCGGCACGTCCGGGCCCGTGTTCTCGAGCTCGACGTTGGCGAGGCCGGTCGCGCCGAAGTCGCAGCCCGCCCGCGTGTACGGCACCCACGGCGCCGGGGCCTGCTTGCCCGTGTCGGTGATCATGTTCGGTGCGGTGTCCGAGGGCGTCGAGGTGGTGGGGTCGAAGATCCCGTCCGTCCAGTACGCGAACGAGACGCCCGTGCCCGTGGTGCCGTCGGGGTGGAAGTACCTGAAGCTGTTGGCGACGGCCTGACCGTGGCGGTCGGGATAGACGCCCGTCAGCGAGGTCAGGATGCCGTTGGCCGTGTGCGAGATGAGCTGCGTGTGGTCGTTCGCGAGCAGCGTGCCGTTCCCGCGCAGGAAGTTCAGCAGGTGCGGCATCTGCTCGAGATCGGACTGCACGCCCGCCCGGTCGCGGCGCAGGTGCGTGTTGTCGAACTGCAGGTAGATCACGTGCTTGATCGGACTCGACCCGCCTGCGCAGGGCATCGCGCCCAGCCCGCCGGGCACCGCCAGCGGCGAAAGGGTCGTGTCGGCGACCGGCGTCGCCGCGGCCGGCGCGGCGGCGGGTGCGGACCGCGCATGGCTCTTGTGCGGCGTCGCGCCGACGGCGGTAGCCCCGCCGACGGTCAGCGCAGCGGCTGCCATGAGCGCGGTCACGGAGATTCTCAAGACCATTCTGCCCACCCCCAAGTGGCTCGGAGAAACCGTTACGCCAGCGTACCTTCCCAGCCGTGATCGGACGGAAACGAAACGGTGTACAACCGGCTAAACCGGGCCGAAAAACGGCAAGCCTCCCGGGCCGGTGACCCTCTCACCGGCCCGAGGAGACGTTGCGGTGCGCTCGGCGGCGGACGATGCCTGGGCGTGGCGCGTCCCGAGCCGCAAATATGGCGCGACCGTTTGGCGTGTGCTGCCGCGGGCAAGGCTACTGGTGAGGCGTTATGGACGGGTATTGATCCCGTAAGGGATTGCGGCGGCGGGTGGGTAAGCCGGCGGCGCTCGGCGGTTGGGGAGGGCGTACATCGCCCCGAGGAGTCTGACCGACTCGGTGTCACCGATGTGTGTCGAGCTGTCGCAGGGGTGTCGGGGAACTGCAAATGACACATGCCGACACCGCCAACCGCCAGATCCGCAGCGCGCGCTACCGTGCCGTTCGGTCGCCGTCCGGCAGCAAGCGCTCCACGCCCAGCCCGCTGGTGAACAGGTGCTCTCGGCGATCGGAGAGCAGCCGCGCGGCCCAGTCGACGGATCCACCGTCGGCGAGCTCGAGTGGCTCTCCGGCGCTGATTCCGTCGATGCGCAGCTGCAACCCGTCGTAGTAGCCGACGGCGTGCGTCCGGGTGAGGTCGATGAGGAGCGTGCCGTTGAACTCCGCAACGACGGGCTCCAGCGCTTCGGCTGCGAGTTCCAGGCGGCGTAGGCGGCGGCCCAGCCGGCGGGCAATATCAGCGGAGAGAGCTTCACGAGGCGTCGAGACGCCGGCCGTGAGAGCCGCGCCGGCTTCCATCGCGGCCGTGTGCACGACCGTGTCCGAGACGCGCACCACGGCCTGCTCGATCGGTGCGCCGAGCTCGCGCGCCGCCGCGACGATCGCAAGATGAGCACGCACGTGCTCCACGAGAGCTCCGACCTCTGACGCGTGGTCGGGTCGCGTCCGGCCGCCGGTGACCATGGCGAACAGGAGGAAGTGCTGGGCCGCCGGCGGCTCGAAGGGCTGCTGCCGGAGAACCCGGTGTGTCGCGCACATCCGAGCGACGTCCACGCCGTCGCGGCGTCGCCGTGTTGCTTCGAGGGCGAGCGGGACGGTCGGGTCCGCTACGACCTCCGTCCCGCGGACCGTCGCGAGCACGTTGTTCTGGTCGATCCCTCCGAGCTGCGAGTTCGACCCGACCGGCAAGAGGCTCTGCAGGTCGCTCGGCGAGATCCGTTCGGAAAGGCGCTCGAGAAGGTCGGGCACGCCGGCTTCGCGACACACCCTCCGGAGAAGAGGGCTCTCCATCCGGAGACCCTACAACTCGGGGATCGCGGCCGCGCTCCGGCCGGCTAACGCGTCAGACCGGGGCGTCCCAGAGGGGGTACCAGCGCTCCAGCTCGGCCTCGAAGGGGAGCTCTTGCTCGAGCTTGCCCTGGAGCTGGAGCTCGCGCTCGGAGTCGCGCTTGTGGTTGGCGACCGGGACGA
>DASUHM010000063.1 GCA_036273515.1 Gaiellales bacterium | reverse complement strand
CATCGAGCTCAAGCTCGAGGTGGTCGACTCGCCGAACTCGGCCGGCATCGTCATCGACGCCGTCCGCTGCGCCAAGCTGGGCCTCGACAACGGCCTCGCCGGCGCGCTGGAGTGGCCGAGCGCCTACTTCATGAAGTCGCCACCGTTCCAGCACCATGACGACCACTGCCGCGACGAGGTCGAAGCGTTCATCAAGAAGTACGGTCACAAGCAGGCCAAGAAGGCCCGCGACAAGTCCGCGGCCAAGGCCTGACCGAACCTCCCGGTGGATCCGCTGAAGCTGTGCCTGGCGTCCCCGTTCGCCCTGGCCGGCGCCCATCCGGTCGCCGAGCACGTGCGCGGGGTCGCCACGGCGCTGGCCGCCCGCGGCCACCGCGTCACGGTGCTCGCACCGAGCTCCTCGACGCGGGCGCTGCGCAGCGGCCGGCGCCGCCTGCGGGCGCTCGACCACGGCGATGACGAGGCGCTGATCGCGCTCGACGGCGAGCCGCTCCAGGTCGCCGTCGCGCCCGCGGTGCCGCTGCGCCAGCGCGGCCGCCGCCGGGGCGCGGGCATCCCGGTCGGGGCGCGCGCGAACGTCGCGCTGGCCGTCGGCCAGGGCGGCTTCGACGTCGTCCACGCGTTCGAGCCGATCCTGCCCGGCGTGGCCACCTCGGCGCTGCGCCACTCGCGGGGCCTGACCGTCGCCACCTTCCACGCGCCCGAGCGGGCGCTGCACTATCCCGTGCGCTCGGGGCCGCTCGAGCGCTACCGGGCCCGCATCGACGCGCTGCTCGCCACGTCGCCGGCGGCGGCCGAGCAGGCTGCGGCGATCTACCCCGGCGACTACACCGTCATCCCGGAGGGCATCGGGGCGCCGTTCACTCCGGGCGAGAAGGACGGGACGACCATCGTCTGCGAGTGGCACGGCGAGGGCCGGGCCGTCCTGCGCGCCCTGGTCAAGCTGGTGGCCTCGACGCCCGGCGTCGAGCTCGTACTGCTCTGGAACCGGCGCAGCCGCCGGCCGCTGCGGCCGTTCGTGCCCGCCCAGGCGCGCGGCCGCGTGCACGCGACCAGCCCCGAGGACGCCGAGGGGCGTGCCGCCGTCCTGGCCGGCGCCGACGTGTTCGTCGCCAGCGAAGGCGGCGACCCGTCGCTGGCGTGGGAGGCGCGGGCGTGCGGCTGCGCCGTCGTGGCGCCGCTGGCGGAGGGCTCGCTCGACCTCGACGCGGCGGGGCTCGGATTCGCGGTCGACCAACCCGCGCTGGCCGCGGCCGCCGCCGCCCGACTGCTGGACGACGATGCGCTACGGGCGCGCCAGGCCGAGGAGGGCGCGGCGGCGGCAGCCGGGCGCTCGTTCGCCGCCGTGGCCGAGCAGATCGAGGGCGTCTACGCCAACCTCGGCTCGCGCCGGCGCACCGGCCGGCGGCCGGCGCAGAGCGGCCGCGAGCTGATCTCGGCCGACCTGCACATGCACACGAGCCACTCCTACGACTGCGCGACCGACCCCGAGGCGCTCGTCGACCAGTGCATCGCCCAGGGCCTCGGCGCGATCGCGATCACGGACCACAACGAGGTGTCCGGCGCGCAGGCCGCCGCGGCGCTCGGCAAGCCGATCACGATCATCGTCGGCGAGGAGGTCAAGACGACCCAGGGCGAGGTGATCGGCCTCTTCCTGAAGGAGCGGATCGAGCCGGGGCTCGACATGGGCGAGACAATCGCCGCCATCCAGGAGCAGGGCGGCCTGGTCTACATGCCGCACCCGTTCGACCGCCTGCACACGATCCCCGACGCGGCCACGCTCCTGCGCCACCTCGACCAGATCGACATCCTCGAGGTCTACAACTCGCGCCTGCTCTTCGACAGCTTCAACGACGACGCCTTGCGGTTCGCGTCGAAGTACAACCTGATCCAGGCCGCCGGATCGGACGCGCACGTCCTCCCCGGGATCGGCACCGCGATCAACCGGATCCCCGCATTCGACGGCCCCGAGGAGTTCCTGCTGGCCATGCGCCAGTCGGAGATCGTGCGGCGGCCGAAGAGCCTCCTGTATCTTCAGGGGCTCAAGTGGGTGCAAAGCGTGGCCAGGTAGGGGCGCAGGCTTCGGGAGGCGACCGCCGAATAGGGCGGTGGGTGACCGTGGCCGACGACGAGATCTACGAGCGCTACCAGGCCAAGGCGATCGACGAGACGAACGCTCTCGGCCACGACATCGCCGAGTGGCTCGGCGAGCGCCATCCCGGGGCAGCGCCCGTGCTGGGCACCGGCCATCCCCTGGCCGACATCATGCTGGTGAAGCACCGGCCGATGCCCGCCGAGGTGCAGGAGGGCGTCGCCTTCTTCGGACGGGCCGGCCAGGCGATCCTGAAGAGCCTCCAGCGGATGCGCATCGATCCCCTGATGCTGTACGGGACGGCCTGCCTCAAGGCCGCGATCGACCCGACCGCCGACGACCTGGCCGAGGCGCGCAGCTGGCTCACCCGCGAGATCCACATCACCCAGCCGCGGATCGTGGTCACGCTCGGCGATGAGGCCCGCGACTTCCTGAACTCGATCGACTTCCCCCTGTCGGTGCCCTGTGAGGGGGAGATCGGCGCGGTGACCCGCTTCACGCCCACGATCGAGACGCTGGCGGTGCCCGACATCGACCGCTGCCTCGACGACGCCGTCGCCAAGCAGGCGTTCTGGGACGCGTTCAAGGTGCTCGGCAGCTGGTACGAGAACCTGCCGCCGTACTAGCGGACTCCCGACGGGGCCAGGCCCCGGTTTTCGGCCATACTCCGGCTGATGGCGGAGCGGCACATCGTGGCGATGGGGGGCGGCGGGTTCCTGCACGACGGCGACATGCTCCTCGACGACTACGTGCTCGGCCTCTCGGGCGCGGATCATCCCCGCGTCTGCTACCTGGGCACGGCGACGGGCGACGAGCCCGGCGGCATCGCCCTCTTCCACCGCTCGTTCCCGCCCGATCGCGCCCGGGCCACCCACCTGAACCTGTTCTGGCGCGACGACCTCGACCTGCGCGCCCACCTGCTGGCCCAGGACGTGATCTACGTCGGCGGCGGCAACACCGTGAACATGCTCGCCATCTGGCGCGCCCACGGTGTCGACGCCGCCCTGCGCGACGCGTGGGAGGCCGGCGTCGTCCTGTGTGGGATGAGCGCCGGGTCGCTGTGCTGGTTCGAGGCCGGGATCACCGACTCGTACGGCCCGCTGCGCGGCCTGCGCGACGGCCTCGGCTTCCTGCCCGGGAGCAACTGCCCGCACTACGACGGCGAGGTGCAGCGGCGGCCCACCTACCACCGCGAGATCACCGCCGGTCTGCCGGCCGGGATCGCCGCCGACGACTTCTGCGGCCTCCACTTCGCCGGCACCGGGCTCGTCGAGGCCGTCACCGCGCGGGAAGGCGCGGGCGCCTACCGGGTGGAGCTCGCCGACGGGGCGGTGCGCGAGACGCCCATACCGGCGCGGTACCTGGGCGCATGATCCTCCGTGCCACCGCCTGCCTGGCCGCGCTGGGGGCGGTGAACCTGATCGCGCCGCACCTGCCCGCGCCCAGCCGGGGAGCGCAGATCGCGGCGCTCGCCCTCGTCTCGTTCCCGCTGGCGACGCTCTTCGTCGCCTCGATCGCACCGACCACCCTGCCGGCGCCGAAGCTGCTCGCGATCGCCGTGGCGGCCGCGGCGCTCACCGCGGGCCTGATCGCCGCAGGGCTCGAGGGCACGCCGGCGACTCTCTCCAAGCTGGTCGCGGCTGCCTGCATCGGCATCGCGCTCGCAGGCCTCCTGCAGACGCCGGCCGAGATCGTCGCGATCTCCGTCCTCATCGCCGGCGTCGACGCCTACAGCGTCGCGGCCGGCCCGACCCACGCGATCGTCCTCCACCACCAGCAGGTGCTGGGCGCGTTCACGCTCGCCTTCCACCCGCCCGGCACGTATGCCGTCGCCCAGATCGGCGCCAGCGACTTCGTGTTCTTCGCCCTCTTCTCGGCGGCGTCCGTGCGGATGGGCCTGCGGGTGCGGGCGACGTGGGTCGCGACCACCGCGTCGCTCGGCGCCACCATGGCGCTCTCCTACGTCTTCGACACCGCCCTGCCGGCGCTGCCCCTGCTGTCCCTGGCCTTCCTGGGCGCGAACGCCGACCTCCTGCTCGAGCGCACCCGGGGGAGGCGCGGCTCACCCGAACGGGAGAGCGGAGCAGGGCCATGAGATGCCGATCCAAAGGAGCATGCGCTCGCGCCTGCTCCGGACCGTCCTTGCCATGGCCGCGTGCGGCCTTCTGACGGCATCGGCGACCGCGCCCGCGCACGCCGCCGGCGGCACGACGGTCGCTGACACCCAGCCGGCCTGGGCGACGCCCGCCAACCTCGCCCGCCCCGCGAACTCGAGCGACCGGATGGCGTTCTCGGTCTGGCTCGGGTGGCGCGACCCGGCCGGCGTCGACGCGACACTCACCGGTCTCTACGACCCGAGCTCGCCGACGTACCAGCAGTGGATGACGCCGGCCGGCTTCCGCGCCCGCTTCTCGCCGTCGCAGGCCCAGGTCGACGCCGTCCGCACCTGGCTCGGCGACGCCGGCTTCGACATCGTCGACGTGCCCAAGAACCGGCTGTTCGTGACCGCGTCCGGCACGGTCGACGAGGTCGAGCAGACCTTCGACGTCCACGAGAACCTGTACCGGATCGACGGGCGCACCGTGCGGGCGCCGGACGCCGACCCGGCGGTGCCGGCCGGGATCGCCGCCGATGTCCGCGCGATCACGGGCCTCGACGGCTCGCTCACGCTCGCGACTCCCGAGCACCGCTCGCCGGCGCCGCCGCCGCCCGCGGGCACGTCTGTCGGCCCGTGCTCGCACTACTGGGGGGAGCAGACCTCGGCCGCCTTCCCGAACCCGTACGCGCCGGGCACGCCGCTGCCCTGGCTGATCTGCGGGTACACGCCGGCCCAGATCGATTCCGCCTACGGGATCGACCGGCTCCGCTGGGCCGGCCTCGACGGCCGCGGCCAGACGATCGCGATCACCGGCGCCTTCTTCTCGCCCACCATCCGCAAGGACGCGAACAGCTTCTCGCGCGAGTTCGGCCTGCCCCGGCTCGGCCCGCGGAACTACCGCGAGGTGACGGCGCCGGGCACGCAGCGCTTTCCGCAGGATCCGGCCGAGACGCAGAGCTGGTACATCGAGCAGGCGCTCGACGTCGAGTGGACTCACGCGGTCGCCCCGGCCGCGAACATCGTCTACGTCGGCGCCGCCAACGACGCCGGCGGGCTCGACCAGGCGGTGAACGAGGTCGTCGACAACCACCTCGCGAACGTCGTCTCGAACAGCTGGGGCCTGCCCGAGGTATACGCGCCGCGGGGCGAGATCCTGGCCATGAACGCGGTGTTCCAGCAGGCGGCCGCCGAGGGCATCGGCGTCTACTTCGCCTCCGGCGACGACGGCGACAACCGCCTGGCGGCCGGACGGAGCTCGGCCGGGTTTCCCGACTCGAGCCCGTGGGTGACCTCGGTCGGCGGCACGAGCCTCGCCATCTCGCAGACCGGCGGCTACGAGTGGGAGGCCGGCTGGGGCACGACGACCACCGACTGGAACGGGACGAAGTGGGCGCCGAAGGCGCCGGGCGCCTTCATGTACGGCTCCGGCGGCGGGCCCAGCCACGTGTTCGGGATGCCGGCCTATCAGGTCGGCGCCGTCCCGCTCGCCGACGCGATGTGGAAGGGCGCGCCCCGCCGGGTGGAGCCGGACGTGGCCATGGACGCCGACCCGCAGACGGGCGTGACATTCGCCCAGACGTACGTCGAGCCGAACGGCCGCAAGAAGATCATCGACTCCTGGATCGGCGGCACCAGCCTGGCATCGCCGCTCGTCGCCGGGATCGTGGCGCTCGCCGACCAGCGCAGCGGCCACCCGCACGGGTTCATCAACCCGGCGCTCTACCGGCTGCGCGGCACGGCTGCGCTTCACGATGTCACCGGCGGCCACCGCGACCTGGCGGTACTGCGAAACGCGCTTCAGCCGGACGGCTCGATCGTGACCCGGCTGCGCTCGCTCGACCGCGACAGCTCGCTCGCCGCGGGTCCCGGCTGGGATCCCGTCACGGGCGTCGGCTCGCTCAACGTGCCGTGGTTCCTGGCTGCGATACGCTGACCGCCTGCGCGTCTGCTCCCTCCTCCCCAGCGCCACCGAGATCGTCGGCGCGCTCGGCTGCGCCGATCTGCTCGTCGGGCGCTCCGCCGAATGCGACCACCCGCCGGGCGTTTCCGAGCTCCCCGTCGTCACGGCGGCGCGGGTCGACTCGGACGAGCTGCGAAGCGGCGACATCGACGCCGCGGTGCGCGCGGCCGTGCTCGACGGCAGGTCGCTCTATGCGCTCGACGACGCGCTGATCCGCGACCTCCAGCCCGACCTCGTCATCACCCAGGACCTGTGCCACGTCTGCGCCGTCTCGAGCGAGGACGTGACCCGCGTGCGCAGCCTCGACGCCGACGTGCTCGCGCTCGATCCGCGCACGCTGGCGGAGGTGGCCGAGTCGGTGCGGGTCGTCGCCCGCCGGGTCGGGGTCGAGGAGCGCGGCGATGCCGTGGCGGGCGAGATGGAGGCGCGGATCGCCGCGACGGCGGCGGCGGTCGCCGGGGCGGCGCCGGTGCGCGTGTTCGTCGCCGAGTGGCTCGACCCCCCCTTCGCCGCCGGCCACTGGCTGCCCGAGATGGTCTCGGCGGCCGGCGGCAGGGACGTGCTCGGGAGGGCCGGGGAGCCGTCGTTCCCGACGACCTGGGACGAGGTGTTCGCGGCCGCGCCCGACGTCATCGTGGCCGCGGCGTGCGGCTTCGACGCGGCACGGATCGCGGTCGAGGCGGCCGCCATGGGGTTCCCCTGCCGGACGGTGGCGGTCGACGCGAACGCGCACTACTCCCGCCCCGCGCCGCGGCTGGCCGAGGGCGTCGAGCAGCTCGCCTTCCTGCTCCATCCAGACCTGGCGCCCGACCCCGGCCTGCCGGCGATCGAGCTCGCGCACGCGTGGACCAGGTAGCCGAGCTCGTCTCCCAGCTCGTCGCGATCGACTCGATCAACCCCGACCTGGTCCCGGGCGGAGCGGGCGAGGCCGAAGTTGCTGCCTTCGTCGCCCGCTGGCTCGAGGCGGCCGGCCTGGACGTGTCGGTGCGCGAGGTCGCGCCGGGCCGGCCGAACGTCATCGCCCGGGCGGCCGGGAGCGGCGGCGGCCGCGACCTGCTCCTGAACGCGCACATGGACATCGTCGGCGTGGAGGGCGTGACCGACCCCTTCGTCCCCCGGATCGAGGACGACCGCCTGTACGGGCGCGGCGGGTTCGACATGAAGGGCGGCCTCGCCGCGATCATGCTGGCCGGGGCGCGGGCGGCCCGGATGGAGCTGCGCGGCGACGTCATCGTTGCGGCGGTCTGCGACGAGGAGTTCGCGAGCATCGGCGCCGAGGCGGTCGCCGGGGAGATCTGGGCCGACGCGGCCATCGTCACCGAGCCGACGGGCCTCGACGTCTGCGTCGCCCACAAGGGGTTCCTGTGGCTCGAGGTCGAGACCAGGGGCGTCGCGGCGCACGGCTCGCGCCCGGATCTCGGCGTCGACGCCATCGCGGCCATGGGCGGGGTGCTCGTCGGCATCGAGCGGCTGGCCGCGGCGCTGGCCGCCGGCCGCCACCACCCGCTGCTCGGTCCGGGCTCCGTGCACGCCTCGCTGATCAAGGGCGGGCGCGAGCTCTCGAGCTATCCCGACCGCTGCCTCCTCGGGCTCGAGCGGCGCACGATCCCGGGCGAGACGCGCGAGCTGGTCGAGGCCCAGATCACGGCGTTGGCCGGCAAGGCGCAGGTGCGCACGACGTTCGAGCGAGCGCCGTTCGAGGTCGACACCGACGTGACCGTCGTCCGGGCGCTGCGCCGCCACGCCGCCGCCGTGCTCGGCAAGGAGCCGCCGCTCGTCGGGCACGCGGCCTGGATGGACGCGGCGGTGTTCTCGGCCGCCGGCATCTCGACGGTCGTCTTCGGCCCCGGCGGCGCCGGCGCCCACGCGGCCGAGGAGTGGGTCGACCTGGCCTCGGTGGCGACCTGCGCCGACGTGCTCGAGACGGTCGCCCGCGACTTCTGCGGCTAGGGAGGGCGGCTGAGCCAGCGCCGCTCGGCATGCCAGCGCTGCAGGGTGCGGCGGCTGGGAGTGTGGGCGGTGCACGTTGCGCAGGGGAGGTGCGTGGGGTCTGGTGGCGGCGCGCCGTTGGCGTAGCGGGCTTCGAGTCGACGTCTGAGTTCGGGCCATGCGTAGCTGCCCGGCCTGGCGCGTGGTCGTGGGGCGCGGCGCTGGTTGAGGTGGGCATCGAGGGCACGATGCCTGGCTTGGGTCATGCACCCGTTGGCCTGCCACACGCCCATCAGCGTCCGCACGAAGTCACGGCCGCTGCGTTTCGTCTGAAACGCCTGCGACGCGTGCCCCGGGCAGAGCCACACGGTGACGCGGTAGCCGAGCCTGATCTCCTCGGTACGTCCTTTCGTCCGGTCGATGCAGATCGCGCACACCGGCCGCTTGAGCGACGGCAGGTTGCGGGCCTTGTAGAGGGTCGGAAGGGCGCCGTACATCGCACCGGTGAGTGTGGCGGAACGGATGTCACGCGTGTGTCACGGGTGGTGACGAGAGCGTCGGGATTCTGCAAATGACACATGCAAATGGCGCTAACTGCCGTGTACCGCTCACCCCTCGTCCCGCCAGCAGAACCCGACGACCGTCAGGACATCGGACCGATCAGCCCGCCCCGCCGGCCCTCGCCGCGCGCCGCGGGGTCAGACCCCGAACGCCGGCCGTGACGCTCAGGTGGCAGTTCCGTTCGGGGTCTGACCCCGGGTGAGGCGGGCGACGCATTCGATGTGCGGCGTGTGGGGGAACATGTCGAGCGGCGTCACGAAGTCGAGCGAGTAGCCGCCGTCGACGAGCTGGCGCGCGTTCGGCGCGAACGTCGTCGGGTTGCACGACACGTAGACGAGCCGCTCGGGCGCGAGCTCGAGCACACGCCGCACCGCTTTGGGTGTCAGCCCCGAGCGGGGCGGGTCGACGAACACGACGTCGGGCTGCGGCACACGCTCGAGCAGCGGGCGCACGCTCTTGGCGACGTCGCCGGCGACGAACTCAGCGTTGCCGATGGCGTTGCGGGCGGCGTTCTCGCGGGCGCCCGCGATCGACTC
This sequence comes from Gaiellales bacterium, assembly GCA_036273515.1. Lineage (GTDB taxonomy): Bacteria > Actinomycetota > Thermoleophilia > Gaiellales > JAICJC01 > JAICJC01. The sequence goes on along the minus strand of DASUHM010000063.1, from coordinate 19,942 downwards.
GTCCGAGATCTCGATGCCGTACACCGCGCCCGCATGCGGCGCCGCCAGGAGGCCGATCGCGCCCGCGCCGCAGTAGAGATCCCAGACCACGTCGTCGGGCCGCAGCTCGGCCGCCTCGATCGCGAGCGCGTAGAGCCGCTCGGCCATCGCCGTGTTCGTCTGCATGAAGGCGCCGGCCGTGACGCCGAACTCGACCCCGCCGATGCGCTCGGCGAAGCGGTCGCGGCCGAAGAGCCGGGTCTGCTCCAGGCCGAGCGACACCTCCGCGACGCCCGGGTTCACCGCGTGCACGACGCCGACCACCGTGTCCGGGACGAGCTCGGCCAGCCGCTCGACGCCCGGTACCTCGCCCGGCGCGGTCACGAGCATCGCCAGCAGCTCGCCGGTGCCGCCGCCCTCGCGGACGACCAGATGGCGCAGGTAGCCGCCGCCGCCGCGCTGGTCGTAGGCGGGCAGGCCGAGCTCGGTCGCCCAGCGCTCGAACGCGCGGCGAACGTCGTTCGAGGCGTCCGAGGCGATATGGCAGTGGTCGACGGCGATCAGCCGGTCCCAGCGGCCCAGCCGGTGGTAGCCGAGCCGGGGCCCGTCGGCGCCCTGAGACCAGGAGTACTCGACCTTGTTGCGGTAGCCGTAGAGGTGCTCGGCCGCGACCATCGGCTCGGGCTCGATGCCGGTGAACCCGCCGATGCGCTGGAGCGCGTCGGCCACCTGGGCATGCTTGTGCCGCAGCTGCTCGGCGTAGTCGAGGTCCTGCCAGGCACAGCCGCCGCAGACGCCGAAGTGGGCGCAGCGCGGGTCGACCCGCCCCGGCCCGGGCTCGAGCAGCTCGATCGCGTAGGCCTCGGCGTAGCGGCGCTTGAACTTCGTCACCCGCGCGCGGACGCGGTCGCCGGGCAGCCCCCGGGCGACGAACACGACCAGCTCGCCGTGGCGGGCGACACCGCGGCCGCCGTACGCCAGCCGGTCGACCTGGAGCTCGATCTCCTCACCACGCGCAAGGGCTGCCACCGCCCTAGTGTATGAGCGCCCATGCCGCTCGCCGTCGACACCTACCGCGCCCGCCTCGAGGAGATGACCGCGGAGGTGATGGAGGAGCACTACCTGCACGCGGCGGGGCGCAAGCCGACCTACGAGATCGCCGCCGTCTACGAGCGCTACGCCGACCTGACCACGCTCGAGCAGGCTCGGGCGCTGGCCGGCGGCGCGCCGGTCGAGCTGCACCGCTTCGCCTGCGAGGCCTACCTGGGCGACGGCACGAAGCACCTGAGCGAGGCGATCGCGAACGCCGAGGCGGCCCTGATGGTGCCGGTGGACGGCGAGGAAGTGCCCTACCGCGAGGTGACCCCGCGACTCCTGAACGAGCCCGACCGCGACCGCCGCCACCGGCTCTACGACGCCCGCTGCGCCGTCACCGCGGAGCACATGAACCCGCTCCACGAGCGCGTCGACGCCCGCGTCCGCGAGCTCGTCGGCGACCTCGGCGCCGGCTCGACGCTCGAGCTCTACGAGGGCTTCGGCTTCGACCCGCAGGCGCTCCACGGGTCGACCGAGTCGTTCCTGGCGGACACAGACGCGCTCTACCGGCGCAGCATCGACGCCGAGCTGCGCACTCGCGTCGGCGTCGCGCTGGCCGACGCGCGGCCGCCCGACCTGGCCCGCATGTGGCGGGCGCCCGAGCTCGACGCCGCCTTCCCCACCGACGGCGCGCTCCCCGCGCTGCGCGGGACGCTGGCCGGCCTCGGCATCGACCTCGAGGCGCAGAGCAACGTCGAGCTCGACGTCGAGGCCCGCCCCGGCAAGAAGCCGCGCGCGTTCTGCGCGCCGATCCGCGTCCCCGGCCGTGTCGTCCTCGTGATGCTGCCGCAGGGCGGCCAGGACGACTACCGGGCGCTCTTCCACGAGGCGGGCCACGCCGAGCACTTCGCCGGGATGCCGGCCGGGCTGCCCGCCGAAGACCGGCTGCTCGGCGACAACGCCGTTACCGAGGGGTTCGCGTTCCTGTTCGAGCACCTGCTCGCCGACCCGGCGTGGCGGCGCGCGTGCATGGGCGACGACGCCCCGGAGTACCCGCGCTTCTCCGCCCTCTACAAGCTCTTCCTCGTCCGCCGCTACGCCGCCAAGCTGGCCTACGAGCTCGAGCTGCACGCCGCCGGCGCGAGCCGCGAACGGCTGCCGGCGCGCTACGCCGAGCTGCTCTCGGGCGCGGTCGGCGTCCCCTACCCCGAGACGGACTACCTGGAGGACGTCGACGAGGGCTTCTACTGCACCTCGTACCTGCGGGCATGGGCATTCGACGCCCAGCTGACCGACCACCTGCGCACGCGTTTCGGGCGGGAATGGTTCGGTGCGCCCGACGCCGGCACGCATCTGCGCGAGATGTGGTCGCTGGGCCAGTCCCTGCGGGCCGAGGCGCTGCTGCGCCAGGTTGCCGGGGTCGAGCTCGACTTCACCGTGCTCACGGCCGAGGCCGAGGCCGCCCTAGCCTAGGCGAGCGAGCATCGCGGTGTCCTCGGCCGCGCCCATACGACAAGGTACGAACGCGACCTGCGTCCGTGCGCTGCTCGGTTCGCAGCCGCCCAGGACATCACGGCAGCGTGGAATCGCTCACCCGCACGCCCCCGTCGCCTCGAGGGCGGCGGCGTGGCGGTAGAGGCGCACCATCCGGCGCACGTCGTAGGCGGCCGGGTCGGCCTCGACGGCCGTGCGGAAGAGGTAGTGGGCGGTCAGGAGCGTCGAGAGCACCGTCGGCCGGCGCGGGAGCGCCGAGGCCACGAGGATCGTGCCGAACCCATGCACGTCGGCGCCCGCGGTGCGCAGGGCCTGGGCGACCGGCCGCGGGTCGGGCACCGACATGACCAGCCACAGCGTCCCCACCGGCGCGTGCCGCTGGCCGATCCGGTGGACGAGCTTGCAGCCCCGCACCGAGCCGGCGTGCTGCCAGGTCGAGAGCGGCGAGGAGCCGGGGGCGGCGAGGACTGCGTAGGCGCCGATCAGGCGCGGATCCTCGGCCTGCGAGAGCGTGCCCGCCGTCGTCGCCAGCACGTCGTCCGGCCCGAACCGGTCGGACATGTAGAGGCTCGCGTCGCGCAGGTCGGCGTTGAAGTTCGCAAGCTCGTTGTGGTCGGCGACCCAGCCCGGGGCGAGCAGGAGCGCGACCGCGGCCGCGGCCGCCAGGCCGCCGAAGCGGGGGCCGATGCGAGCGCGCAGCTCGAGCGCGAAGCCGGCGATGGCGACGGCGTAACCCGGCAGCAGGAACGACAGGTGCCGCTCCGGGGCGAAGTCGCGCGACGACGCCGTGAGGACGGAGAGGAGCGCGAGCGGGAGCAGGATCCAGACCGCCGCGAACGTCGCCGCCCGCCGGTTGCGGCAGCTGAGCGCGACCACGCCGAGGATGGTCGCGACGGCCAGCACGACCGCGAACCCGACGTGGCTCGACCCCGACACCGCATCGCCGAACCGCTCCCAGAACCGCTGCGACTCGAGCTTGATCACCGACGACCCCGAGCCCACACCGTACTTCCCCTGGAGCGGCGAATACAGGTGGCGCAGGAGCAGGAGCGCAAGCCCGCCGAGCACGAGCGCCGCCCCCACTGCGGCCACCAGGCGGCGCTGACTGCGCAGTCCGTGGCGCAGGCGCACGGCGGCGAAGATCGCCATCAGCACGAGCTCGGAGAAGAGCGCGAAGAGGCCGAACGGGTGCGCCGAGACGAGCAGGAGCGCCGTCACGGCATACGGCGCCACCCAGCGGGCCTTTCCCGTCCGGATCAGCACCAGCATCAGCCACGCGCTCGCGTAGGCCGCGGCGATCATGGCCGTGTACCCGCGCGCGAACTGGCCCAGGTGGATCGTGATCGGCGACGAGGCGGTGACGATCGCGACCACGGCCCCGCCGGCCCGGCCGACCAGCTCGCGCCCGAACCCGTAGCTGACGGCCACGGCGACGATGCCGAGCACGGCCGACGGCAGGCGCAGGCCGAGGATGTCGTACCGCCAGGCCAGCGACGCGTGGACGAGCAGGTAGTGCAGCGGCGGGCCGTGGCGGTGGTCGACGGCGACTCGCAGAACATCCGCGGCCGACGGCCGCGACGCCACCCCGAGGGTCACGCCCTCGTCGTTGTGCAGCGGGCGGAAGTCGAGCCCGAACCCGATGACCAGAGCCGCGTAGCCGAGCGTGGCGATCAGCGCCACGAGCGGCGGCCAGCGGGCGCGCAGGATCCGGCCTGCACCGTCGCGAATCAGCATCGGCGCGGCATTATCCGCTACCGGCCGCCCGCCGGGTCGCGCAGCCGGCGGGTTCGTTGCGATGGTCACCTACGTGGCCCGCCTGCCCCACCCGGTACCCTTTCGCACATGGCTTCTGACCCCGTCCTGGCCGGCGCGGCCGAACCGGCGGCGGCCGCGACGCCCGACGTGACGGTGGTCGTGCCGGTGCTGAACGAGGAGGCCACGCTCCAGCCGCTCTACGACGGCGTCGTCCAGACCCTCGACGCCGCCGGGATCGCCGCAGAGCTGATCTTCGTCGACGACGGCTCGACCGACGGCACCTTCGCGATCCTGGAGCGCCTGCACGACGCCGATCCGCGCGTCCGCGTCGTGTCCTTCAAGCGCAACTTCGGCCAGCACCCCGCCATGCACGCCGGCATCGCCCGCGCCCGCGGCCGGATCGTCGTCACGATGGACGGCGACCTCCAGAACCAGCCGGCCGACATCACCCGCCTGATCGCCGCCGTCGAGGCCGGCGCGGACGTCGCCAGCGGCCGCCGGGTGACGCGCAAGGACCCGATCTTCCTGCGGCGGCTGCCGTCGCTCGTCATCAACAAGCTCCTCGCCCGCCTCACCGGCGCCCATGTGGCCGACTTCGGCTGCGCGTTCAACGCCTACCGGCGCGACGCCCTCGAGCCGGTCATGCACCGGATCGGGCGGCAGAAGTTCACGAAGGCGCTCGTCTGCTCGACCGGCGCGCGCGTGACCGAGGTCGCCCTCGACCACCGCGCCCGGGCCGACCGCAGCCGCTACGGCGTCGTCAGCCTGGTCAAGCTCGCGCTGCACGTCCTGACCGGCTTCTGGGCCCAGCTCGTGCAGTGGCTGGGGACGATCCTGGGCGTGCTCGGTATCCTTACGTCGCTGGGAGTGGGACTCTGGGGGGTCGTCTACTGGATCCGCAACGACAACTTCCCGGGACCGCTCTTTCTGGGCGGCCTCGTCCTGTTCGTCCTCGGCCTGCAGGGGTTCCTGATGGCCGTGGTGGGCGAGAATCTGCAGCGGATCCAGCGCGACGTCGAAGGGCGGCCGCTGTACTACATCGAACGCGAGCTCGGTTAGGCCGGATGGGGGAGACACGGTGAAACGGATACTGGTGACCGGCGGGGCCGGCTTCATCTCGTCGAACATGATCCGCTATCTGCTGCACGAGACGCCGCACGACGTGGTGACGATGGACGCGCTCACGTACGCCGGCAACATGGCCAACCTTGCCGACGTGACGGAGCACGAGCGGCTGCGGTTCATCCACGGCGACATCCGCGACGTGGCCGACGTCACCGCCGCCCTCGAGGGCGTCGACGTGATCGTGAACGCCGCCGCCGAGTCACACGTGTCGAAGTCGATCGAGGAGGGCGGCGCCGAGTTCGTGACGACCAACGTCGTCGGGACGCAGGTGCTGCTCGACGCGATGCGCAAGCACCCGGTGGAGCGGTTCATCCTGATCTCCTCGTCGGAGGTGTACGGCACCGCCGTCTCCGATCCAATGGGCGAGGATCACCCGCTCAACCCGCGCTCGCCCTACGCGGGCACGAAGGCGGGCGGCGACCGGCTGGCCTACTCGTACTGGTGCACGTATGACCTGCCGGTCACGGTCATCCGCCCGTTCAACAACTACGGGCCGTACCAGCACCCCGAGAAGGTCATCCCCCGCTTCATCATCCAGGCCCTCTGCGACCGCCCGCTCACGATCCACGGCAACGGCCACGCCAGCCGTGACTGGCTGCACGTGTTCGACACGGCAGAGGCGATCACGGCGGCCTGCGAGACACCGCTGGAGGCGATCGTCGGCGAGACGATCAACGTGGCGACCGGCATCGACGAGACCGTCGAGCAGATCGCCGACATGATCCTCGACATCCTGGGCAAGCCGGCGTCGCTGAAGCAGCACATCGACGAGCGCCCGGGCCAGGTCGATCGCCACATCGGGTCGACCGAGAAGGCGGCGCAGCTGCTCGGCTGGCGCTCGCAGATCCCCTTCGCCGACGGGCTCGAGCGCACCATCCGCTGGTACCGCGAGAATCCCGAATGGTGGCAGGCCGTCCTGGCCTCGGAGCAGACGGCGCAGGCCGTCTGACGCGCCCCCGCACACTCGTGGTGCTCGGCGGCGGCCCCGCGCAGCGGCATGCGATCGACGCCGCCCGGGCCCTGGGGATGCGAACCATCGTGTGCGACTCCGACCCCCGCTACGCCGACGTCGCCGTCTCGAGCGAGGACGGCGAGGGCGTGCGCCGCACGGCCCGCGAGGCCGACGGCCTGATCGCCCCCGGCACGGACTGGCCGGTGCGGATCGCCGCCGAGGCGGCCGAGGAGCTGCGCATCCCCCACCCCATCCCGGCGTCCGTGGCGATCACCTGCACCGACAAGATCGCCCAGCGCACGCGCCTCGACGAGGCCGGCGTGCCGCAGCCGCGCTGGTCGACCGACGCGCCGCCGTCCTACCCGTGCGTGGTGAAGGCGCCGGACCGCCAGGGCCAGCGGGCCATGACGATCGTCCGCGACGCCGACGGCCTCGACGGGGCCGCCGACCGCGCCCGGCGCGGCTCCCGCAGCGGCCGCGTGCTCTTCGAGGAGTTCGTGCCCGGGCCCGAGGTGACCGTCAACGCCTTCTCGGCCGACGACCGCTTCGTGCCGGTGACGGTGACCGACCGCATCCACTTCGAAGGCGTCCCGGGAGTGGCCCGCCGGCACGTGTTCCCTGCCGCGGCGACCGGCGCCGCCGAGGCCGCCGGCGTCGCCGAGGCGGCTGTCGCGGCCGTCGGCATCGGCGCCGGGCCGAGCTACATCCAGCTGATCCTGGCCGACGACGGGCCGCGGGTCGTCGAGGTGGCTGCCCGCCTCGGCGGCGGACACGACTCCGAGATCTGCCGCACGGCGGCCGGCGTCGACCTGGCTGGCGCCGCGGTGCTGGCGGCAGTCGGCGAGGAGGTCGCGGCCGAGTCGCTCGAGCCGCAGCGAAACGGCGCCGCAGTGATCGAGTTCCTGGCCGCGCCCCTGGGCGAGCTGGTGGCCGCGAGCGGCCCGCCGGACGTGCGCTTCTTCGACGAGCCCGGACACGTCTACGGGCCGCTTCGGATCGCCACCGACCGGGCGGGCTACGTGCTCGCCACCGCTCCCGACCGGGCGGGCGCGCTGCGCCGCGCCGCCGCGGCCGTCGACGCCGTGCGGTTCGAGGTGCGATGAGCGAGTCGACCGACACCCGGCTGGCCCTCGACGGCGGCACGCCGCTGCGGCGGACGATGCTCGACTTCTCGCCGCCCGTGATCGGCGACGAGGAGGTCGAGTCGGTCGTCGCCACGCTCCGCTCGGGCTGGCTCACGTCGGGCCCGCGCACGGCCGAGCTCGAGGAGCGCTTCGCCGCCCGCACCGGCGTCCCCCACGCCGTGGCCACGTCGTCCTGCACCGAGGCCCTCCACCTCTCGCTCGTGGCCGCCGGGATCGGCGCCGGTGACGAGGTGGTCACGAGCTCCTTCACGTGGCCGGCCACGGTGAACGCGATCCTTCACACGGGCGCGACGCCGGTGTTCGCCGACGTCGACCCGGAGACCCTCGATGTCGACCCCGACGCCGTCCGCCGGGCGATCACGTCCCGCACGCGGGCGCTCGTACCGGTGCACTTCGCCGGCGGGCCGTGCGACATGGACGCGCTCTGCGCGATCGCCAAGGAGCACGGGCTGCGCGTGATCGAGGACGCCGCCCACGCCGTCGAGGCGGACGTGCGCGGCCGCAGGATCGGCGCGATCGGCGACTTCACCTGCTTCTCGCTCTACGCCACGAAGAGCCTGGCCGGCGGAGAGGGTGGCATCGTCACCACCGCGGCGGCCGACGCGGCCGAGCGGCTGCGGCTGCTGCGCGCGCACGGGATCACCCGCGACCCGTGGAAGCGGGCGCGCACGCACACCCTGGGCCACTACGACGTCGTCGAGCCCGGGTACAAGGCGAACCTGGCCGACCTGCAGGCGGCCGCGGCGCTGCCGAAGCTCGACCGGCTGGAGTCGTTCCACGCCCACCGGGCCGAGCTCGTCGCCCGCTACGACACCGGGCTCGCACCGCTGGCCGGGATCGAGCCGATCGGCCGGCCGGACTACGGCCGTCACGCCCACCACCTGTACGTCGTGCGGATCGATCCCGGCACGGCCGGCGCCGACCGCGACGTCTACGCCGCCGCGCTCATGGCCGAGAACGTGGCCACGGGCCTGCACTTCCTGCCCGTGCACACGCTCACGTGGTACCGCGAGAACCTGGCCGTCCCGCCCCTGCCGGTGACCGAGCTCGCGGGCGCGCAGGTGCTGTCGCTGCCGCTGGCCGCGGCGCACTCCGATGCCGACATCGACGACGCGATCGCGGCCGTGCGCAAGGTGCACGCGGCGTACTCGCCGTGAGGATCGACCGCCGCACCCGGGTCGCGGTGGAGGCGGTGGTCTCGGCGGTGGTGCTCGGGCTGCTGCTGCGCTGGGCCGGGCTGCACGAGGTGGCGACGACGCTGCGCGGCACCGACCTGGCCTGGTTCGCGCCGGCCGTCGTGGTCAGCATTGCGACCGTGCCGATGATGGCGCTGCGCTGGCAGCTGCTGCTCGAGGCCAAGCACGTGTCGGTGCCGCTCGGCTGGCTGACGCGCACCTACTTCGTCGCCCTCTTCGCGGGCCAGTTCCTGCCGGCAGCGATCGGCGGCGACGCCGTGCGCGTGGTCGAGCTCGGCCGGCGAACCGGCAACGCCCCGGAGTCGGTGGCGTCCGTCCTGATCGACCGGCTGGTCGGGCTGATCTCGCTCGTCGTCCTCGCGGTCGTGGCCGTCAGCGTCAGCGGCGTCGGGCGGCGGCCGGGCGTGGTCGCCGCCGAAGCGGCCTTCGGGGCCGCCGCGGCGGTGGCGCTCCTGCTGCTCTTCTCGGGCCGGGTGCGCGGCGCCGTCGCCCGCCGGCTCGAGCCGCGCGCCGCCGGCCGGCGGCTGGCGGTCGGCGGGCGCTTCTACGAGGCGCTGCACGCCTACCGCTCCCACCGCGGCGTGCTGGTCGCCGTGGGGCTGCTGGCGCTGCTCGTCCAGGTGGCGCGGGTCGGCGTGATCTGGATGCTCGCCCGGGCGCTCGGGCTCGACGTGCCCGACTCCGTGGTGCTGCTTGCCGGGCCGGTCGTGTTCGCGGCGCTGGCGCTGCCGGTCTCGCTGAACGGGATCGGCGTCCGCGAGGCCGTCTTCGTCTACTTCCTGCACGGGTACGCGACGCGGCCCCAGGCGATCGCGCTCGGCCTCGCCTTCTTCGCCGTCGGCACGCTCACGGCGCTCTGCGGCGCGGCCGTGCTGGTCGTACGCTTCGCCCGCTACGGCGTGGGCGCCGTGCGGCCGCGCACGGAGATCGGCGATCCGCCCGGGGCGAAGGGCGATTAGACCGGGGTCGGTGCCGAAAAATCGCAATTGACATCCGCACGGAGTGTCAATTGCGAGGATTTACCACAAGAGGGTGATGCGACCCGTGGGGGTGATGGCCGATCCTGGCGGACATGTCATCCCCCTCCCCCCGTAACCGCGTCCGCGCCATCACCGTTCAGCAGCGCTCGATGCGGGCCGTGAACTCCCTGCTCGCCGTCGCCGCGGCCCTGGCCGTCCTCGCCGCAGCGGCTGCCAGCCTGGTGCGCTAGCCGGCCAGCTCGGCCAGCCGTAGGTGCACCAGCTGCACCGCGATGCTGCCGCCTCCCACCGCGGAGGCGACGCGCCTGACCGACCCGTGACGCACGTCGCCGGCCGCGAAGACGCCCGGCACGCTCGTCTCCATCAGCATCGGCGGGCGCTCGAGCGGCCATGCCGCGGCGCCGTAGTAGACGCCGGCGCCGAGGAGCTCCGCCAGCGCGGACGCCTCGAGCGTGTGCCACGTGACGCCGGTTGCGATGACAACTGCCGGGCGCGCACCTTGGCGCCGCCATCGAGGTGGACGACGTGCCCCCCGGCGCGGCTCCCGAGCCTCACCGCGGGGCGGGCGAGCACGAAGCGCGCGCCGAAGAACCGGGCCTGCTCGATGGCCCGGTTCGTCGGGTCGCGGCCGGAGAGGCCGTTCGGGAAGCCCAGGTAGTTGCGGATGCGCGAGCTCGTCCCCGCCTGCCCGCCGGGGATGGACGGCGCGATGACCGTCGTCCGCAGGCCCTCGGACGCGGCGTAGACGGCCGCAGCCAGGCCGGCCGGGCCGCCGCCGCCTTGCTCCACTCGCCGCGCCAATCAGGAGCGCCCGGCGGGCGAGCGGGTGCAGCTCGTGGACGGCCGCGAGCAGCTCGGCGCTCCCGCCGGCCGGGCTCTCGTCGCTGACACGATCGCGACCGGCCTGCCGGCGTCGGCGTCGCGGCGCAGCGCCGCCAGCACGTCGGGGGCCGCCGGGCGGGCGCAGACGTCGTAGTCGGCGCCGTAGCGGCGGCGCAGGTCGCGCTCGAGCTCGGCGCGGACGGCCTTGTCGCCGTGCAGCAGGTGCAGCGACGGGTTCACGCGCGGAGCAGTGTCACCCACACCTCGCGCGTGCGCGGGCCGTCGAACTCGCACAGGAACACCCGCTGCCAGCGGCCGAGCGCGGGCAGCCCGCCCTCGACCGCGATCGGGTGGGCGCAGCCGACCAGGATCGCCTTGATGTGCGAGTCGCTGTTGCCCTCGGCGTGGGCGAAGGCGGGCGACACGGGCACCATCGCGGAGAGGTGGGCGAGGACGTCGGCGGCGACGTCCGGGTCGTAGCCCTCGTTCACGGTCACCGCGGCCGTCGTATGGGGCACGTGCACGAGCACCGCGCCGTCCTCGATGCCGAGCTCGGTGATCGCGCCGGCGAGGGCGTCGGTGATGTCCAGCATCTGTTCGCGGCGCTCGGTGCGGACGCTGAGGCGGTGCACCGGGCGATCGTATACCGTCGCCGCCGGTGCCCTCCGGACGCCCCCTGCTGCTGATCGACGGCGACTCGCTCGCCCACCGCGCCTACCACGGGTCCCGGCCTATGCGCGGGGCCGAGGGGCGGCCGATCAACGCGATGCACGGCTTCGCGGTCATGCTCCTCGCCCTCGTGCGGACGGAGCGACCGCGTGCGGTGCTGGCCTGCTGGGACACCCTCGACGTGCCGACCTACCGGCGCGAGCTGTGGCCGGACTATCAGTCGGGACGCGAGTTCGACCCCGAGATCGTGGACCAGCTCGGCCGCCTCCCGGGCCTGGTGGAGGCGTTCGGGTTCGCGGCCGCGAAGGCGGCCGGCTACGAGGCCGACGACCTGCTGGCGGCGGCGGCGCGAGGCGAGCAACAGGCCGGCGGCACGGCGCTCGTCGTCACCTCCGACCGCGACGCCTACCAGCTCGTCACCGACGCGGTCACCGTGCTCGCGCCCCGCTCCGGCGCCTACGCGCCCGACCGGATCGGGCCGGCCGAGGTGGTCGAGCGCTACGGCGTGCGGCCCGACCAGGTACCCGACTTCATCGCGCTGCGCGGCGACCCGTCCGACCGCCTTCCCGGCGCCCGCGGCATCGGCGCCAAGGGCGCGGCCGAGCTGCTCGGCCGCTACGCCGACCTGGCGGCGATCATCGCCCACGCCGACGAGCTGCGCCCGCGCCGGGCCGAGGCGGTGCGCGACCCCAACCTGCCGCTCTTCAAGCGCATCGCCACCATGGACCGGCAGGCGCCCGCCGCGCCGCCGCCCGACGCCGCGCTCGACCGGGCCGGCGCGATCGCCCACCTCGAGGCGATCGGCGACGAGCGCCTGGCCCTGCGCTTGCAACATGAATAACCGGTGCCTGGCACTGGTTATTCAGGAGACGGCGGTGGCGATCAGGCCGGCGATCACGGCGATCCCGAGCAGCATGGCGACGATGCCGGGGATGCGGGTCGTGCCGCCCAGGCGGGCGACCGTGAAGCCGATGAACCCGAGCGCGAGCGCGACCAGCCCGAGGATCGCCGCCAGGAACGCCAGCAGCTGACCGCCCTGCGAGCTGATGCCGACCGCGGCCGCGCCGGCGGCGACGAGCCCGCCGAGCACGGCGACGGCGATGCCGAGCACGCCGGAGCGGGGCGAGCCGGGCGGGCGCTCGGCGGCTATCGCGTCCCCCACGCGTACGTCATCTTGACCATGTCGAGGTACATGAACGTCTCCGTCGACTTCACGCCGTCGATCTCGCGCAACCGCTGCACGACGTCGAGCAGGTGGCGGTTGTGCTCGCACACGACCTCGACCAGCAGGTCGTAGCTGCCCGAGGTGATGACGACGTAGCTCGTCTCCGGCCACTCCGAGACCGTGTCGGCGACGCGGCCGAGGTCGCTGTTGGCCTGGACGCCGACCAGGGCCATGACCTCGAACCCGAGCTTCAGTGGGTTGGTGACCGCGACCACATCGAGCACCCCCGCATCGGTCAGCCGCTGCACCCGGGCGCGCACGGCCGCCTCGGATATGCCAAGCTCACGCGCGATGGACGTGTAGGGGCTGCGGCCCTCGCGTTGGAGGATCTCGATGATCCGGCGGTTGACCGGGTCAAGCTTTACCGCGGGAGCACTCATGCGAGATACACTGCCCGAACCCCAATTCAGGTGCGAACTTCGTAGTTGACACGCCGAAATCCAACGATATACCCTTGACCCAGGTATGACGCAAGTCACGACCGGCCACGCCCGAACCGCATTCTCGTCTGACGCCGAAGTCGACGTCGAGTTCCGGGCGATCACGAAGCGCTTCGGCTCGCTCACCGCGGTGAACGCCGTCAACCTGCGCGTCCACAAGGGCGAGTTCCTCTCGCTGCTCGGCCCGTCGGGCTGCGGCAAGACCACGTCGCTCCGCATGATCGCCGGCTTCGAGCAGCCCGACGAGGGCGAGCTCCTGATCGGCGGCCGCGACGTGAGCGGCGTCCCGCCGTACAAGCGCGACGTGAACACCGTCTTCCAGCAGTACGCGCTCTTCCCGCACATGTCGATCCTCGACAACGTCGCGTACGGGCTCAAGCAGCGCAAGGTGGGAAAGAAGGAACGCCACCAGAAGGCCGGCGAGGCGCTCGAGCTCGTGCGCCTGGTCGGGCGCGACGCCCACCGCCCCTCGATGCTCTCGGGCGGCCAGCAGCAGCGCGTCGCCCTGGCCCGGGCGCTGGTCATGAACCCGCGCGTGCTGCTCCTCGACGAGCCGCTCGGCGCGCTCGACCTGAAGCTCCGCAAGGAGATGCAGATCGAGCTCAAGCGCATCCAGGACCAGGTCGGGATCACGTTCGTCTACGTGACCCACGACCAGGAGGAGGCGCTCTCGATGTCAGACCGCGTCGCGGTCATGTCGAACGGCGTGATCGAGCAGCTCGACGAGCCGCGGGCGATCTACGACCGGCCGCTCACCCCCTTCGTGGCCGACTTCATCGGCGACATGAACTTCATCGACGGCGAGGTGGTCGAGGCTGCCGACGGCGGCTTCGCGGTGGATGCCGGAAACGGCGTCGTCGTGCGCGGCCGCGGCCACGCCACCCGCGGCGACCGCGTCCGCATCGGTGTCCGCCCCGAGCGCATGGGTGCCCATCCCGGCGCCGGCACCGGCACCGCCAACTCGGCGCCCGCGGAAGTCGTCACAAAGATGTACCTCGGCGACCAGGTGCAGATCGTCGCCCGGCTCGCCAGCGGGAGCGAGGTGATCGTACGCGAGCAGCGCACGAGCGCCGACCCCGCCCTGGACACCGTCAACCCCGGCGACCAGGTCGCCATCACCTGGGACGAGGCGGCGCCGCACCTGCTCGGCGACGCCCCCCGCGCAGACGATCAGAAGGAGACGCAGTGACCGAAGAGCCGCGCGACACGCTGAACATCCTGGCGCCGACGAGCGCGAAACCCAAGCTCGACTACCTTCACCGCCAGCTCTATCGCGATGCGGCGGAGCGGTCGGGCCTCTCGCGCCGCGAGCTCCTCGGTCTCGGCGCCCTCGGCCTCATCGCCGCGGCCTGCGGCGGCTCGACGAACGCGGGCGGTGGCGGCGGTGGCGGGGCCAGCTCCGCGGCCGGCGGCGGCAACACCCTGGCCGGCAAGAAGATGGAGAGCAACCTCGTCATCTACAACTGGTCGGAGTACGACGCGGCCAGCACCTTCTCGAAGTTCAAGGCCGCGCATCCCGGCACGAAGGTTCAGGAGACGTTCTACTCGTCGAACGACGAGCTGCTTGCCAAGCTGTCGGCCGGCGGCACGGGCTACGACATCATCGTCCCCAGCCAGAACGCCGTCGCTCAGCTCATCACGCAGAACGGCCTCATGGCGCTCGACAAGGCGCTCCTGCCCAACCTGAAGAACCTCGACCCGAAGTTCCTGAAGCCGACATACGACCCGACCGGGAACTTCCACGTGATCAAGGACTACGGGATCACGATGATCTTCTACATGAACACGGTCGTCAAGGATCACCCGAAGACGATGCTCGACTTCTACAACCTCCTTCCGAAGTACGTCAGCAAGGGCCGCACCAACGTGCTCGACGGCGCGGAGGAGGTCGTCCCGCTCGCGCTGATGGCGCTCGGCCTCGACCCCAACACCGACAAGAGCTCGGACCTCGCCAAGGCCAAGCAGTTGCTGCTCAGCATCCGCAAGGGCGTGACGACGATCGACTCGTCGGGCTACATCAACGACGCGATCGCCGGCAAGATCATCCTCAGCCAGGGCTGGAACGGCGACGTGCGCCGCATCTACCAGGCGCGCAAGAAGCAGGGCGACATCACCCCGGTGCTCCTCGATGGGATGTCGGAGGTCTGGGCGGACAACTGGTGCATCCCGTCGACGGCACCCGACCCGGTCGCCGCGCACGCCTGGATCAACTGGCTGCTCGAGCCCGCCACGGCGGTGGCCGAGATGAACTACCACAACTACCCGATCCCGATCCCGTCCGCGCTCAGCCAGATGCCGCCGTCGCTTCAGAACGACCCGCTCTTCAACGTGCCCGCCAAGTACACGGACAACTACAAGTACATCCTGAACGTCAGCCCGTCCGTCGTGAACCAGCGCACGCAGATCTACGGGGAGTTCAAGGCGGCCTAATGGCCATCGCCGGCGGAGAACCGGCGGCGGCGGCAACTGCTGCGGCCGAGGCCCCGCGTCGCCGGGGGCGCGGATTCGCGCCGCGCTACCCGGGTTGGCTGACGATCCCGTCGCTGCTCTACTACGCGATCTTCTTCATCGGGCCGATGGCCATCCTGGCCGTATTCTCGGTGTCGATCCAGTCGGGCTTCGGCAGCGTCACCTACGCGTTCGACACGGCCCAGTTCCATCAGGTCTTCTCGAGCTTCTACATCACCGTCTTCTGGCACACGCTGCTGATGGCGACCGGCGGCTCGCTGCTCACGATCGCCGTCGGCTACCCCGTCTGCTACTGGATGGCGCGGTACCTCTCGACGTACAAGATGCTGGCGCTGCTGCTGCTCGTGGTGCCGTTCTGGACGTCCTTCCTGATCCGCACGTACGCGCTCAAGATCATCCTCGACCCGAACGGGTACCTGGCGCGGGACCTCGGCTTCAACGCCCTCTACACCTGGAAGGCCGTCGGCATCGGGCTCGTCTACAACTACCTGCCGTTGTTCATCCTGCCCGTGTTCGCATCACTCGAGCGGATGGACTGGACGCTCGTCGAGGCCGCGACCGACCTCGGCGCGCGGCCGTGGAAGGCGTTCTGGGAGATCACCCTGCGGCTGACGCTGCCCGGCGTCGTCACGGGGGCGTTGCTCGTGTTCATCCCGATGTCGGGCGAGTACATCATCCCGAACATCCTCGGCGGCGGGAACTTCGAGTTCGTCGGGAATGCCATCGGCGACACCTTCCAGGGGGCGCAGAACTGGCCCTTCGGCTCGGCGCTCTCCATCTCGCTGATGGCTGCGCTGTCGGTCTTCGTGGTCGTGTACATCCTGTTCGCGACGAAGGAGGAGCAGTTCGGTGCGTAGGCGGCGCCGGATCTTCACGGCCAAGCGCGGCTTCGCTGCCTGGGCGATGGTCGTGTTCGCGTTCCTGTACGTGCCCATCGCCGTCGTGGTCATCTTCGCGTTCAACGGCCCTTCGCCGACGTCGCTGGCGGGGTACCACGGCTCGGACGTCTGCAACCTGCCGCCGACGCGGCTCGGCAACATCGCCGTCTGGAACGAGTTCGAGACGTGCTGGTTCCGCGCGGGGCTGAACGACTCGACGTACATCCCGGCGATCAAGACCAGCCTCCGCATCGCAGCCGAGGCGGCGATCATCGCGACCGCCCTCGGCCTCGGTGCCGCGCTTGCGCTCGCCCGCATGAAGCGGCGCTGGCGGATCCCGTTCGACATCCTCGTCTACCTGACGCTCGTCGTTCCCGAGATCGTGATCGCGGTGGCGTCGCTCGTGTTCTTCGTGCAGGCGCGCCAGAACTTCGCCTTCTTCCCGCAGCTCGGGAGCACCACCATCCTGCTCGGGCAGATCGTCTTCAACGCGTCGCTCGCCATGCTGATCATCAGGGCCCGGTTCGTCGGCATGGGCGACAAGCTCGAGGAGGCGGCGTACGACCTCGGGTCGGGGCCGTTCTCGACGTTCCGGCAGGTGACGCTGCCGCGGCTGATGCCGGCCGTGATCGCCGCGGCGCTCCTCAGCTTCACGTTCTCGTTCGACGACTTCGTGCTGCCGAACTTCCTGAACGGCACGACGAACACCTGGCCGATCGTGCTCTACTCGGCCGTCCGCTTCGGCATCACCCCGGCGGTGAACGCGCTGGCGACGCTCATTCTGCTGGCGACGGGGATCTTCGTCCTCGTGGTCGTGCTCGTGCTGCGGCGCAGCCGCGTCGTCGAGCCGGCCGACTCCGGCGGACTGGGAAACCTGCTCGGCCTCGGCTGAGCGTGGCCCGGAAGGGGATCACGAGGGGGCGGCTGCTGGCGGCGGCCGGCACGCTGCTCGCGGCGCCCGGCTGCTTCGGCGGGAGCTCGGCCGCGCCGCCCCCGGAGACCGCCCGCCCGCGCGCGGCCAGGCTGACCGGGCCGCTGCGCGTGCTCGCGCCGGAGGGAGCGGTGCCCGCGGCGAACCGGCTCGCGTTCGCGCAGACCCGCTCGGTCGACGTCGACATCCAGCCCGGCCCCTCAGGGCCCGACCTGATCGCGCTGCTCGCGTCCGGCCACCCGGCCGACGTCGTCCTCGCCCGCCAGGACGACATCACCGTGCTGGGCGCGCTCGGGCTCCTGCACGAGCTCGACCACGACCGCCTCCCCAACCTCCGCCTGGTCGACTCGCCATTTCTCGATCTCGACTACGACCGCAAGAACCGCTGGTCGGCGCCGTCCCGCTACGGCGTGTACGGGTTCGGCTACCGCCGCGGCGTGATCGCCGGCAAGGCGCTCGCATGGGCCGACTTCTTCGACCTCGTGCAGAGCTACCCGCTGCAGGGGATCTCGTTCCTGCCCGGGCCGATCCAGCCGATCTCGGCGGCGCTCGCCGCGCTCGACCAGGACACGAACTCCGACGACGACGGGACGCTCCAGCGCGCCCAGGCGCTGCTGATGGCGGCCCGCCCCGGCGTGAACGTGTTCAGCGCCGACCCGGTCGCCCGCTTCGGCCGCGGCGAGCTCGTGCTGGCGATGGGGACGAGCGCCGACTTCGATCTCGTCCGCCGGCAGCCCGGACGCGCGACCGACACGGCCTTCGTCCTCCCCCAGGGCCGCTCGGAGATGTGGATCGACGGCTGGGTGACGCCGGTCGCGGGCCGGCACCCCGACACGGCCGTGCAGTGGATCGACTCCCAGCTGGCCGCCCCCGCCGCCGCCCGGGCATGGGCTGAGTCGCGACTGCCGGCCCCCGAGCGGGCCGCAGCTCGGCTCCTTCCGGCCTCGGTGCGCCACGACCCGCTGGCGGCACTCGACCCGGGCGTTGTCGGCCGCTACGAGCTCACGGCGCTGACGCCCGAGGGCCTGCAGAAGCGGGCCGAGATCTGGCAGCGCGTCCGCGCCGCCTGAGCCGGCGGCCGCGCACCCGGGGGACGAAAACTCACCCTTCAACTGGTTCACCTGGGGGATAGGACGCGCCGCCGGGCGCGCGGAGACTTCATATGCGCCTCCAGTTCCGGAGCGTCGTTTCTCACCCCGAAGGACTGCCCCCCATGATCCCTCCGGTCGCCATCCACCGCCGCCTCGCCGTCCTCCTGCTCGCGCTGGTCGCGACGCTCGCCTTCCCGGCCGTGGCCGGCGCGATGGTCGATACCGATGTAACCGCGCCCGCGACGCCGACGGTGTGGACCGACAAGGCGGACTACAACCCGGGGGCCACCGTCACGCTTTCCGGCGCGGGCTGGGCCCCGGGCGAGGCGGTTCGCGTCGTGGTCAACGACAGCGACGGCCAGACCTGGAGCTACACGGACGACGTGACGGCCTCCGACCTCGGCGAGCTCACCGACCAGTTCACGCTGCCCACGTGGTTCGTGGCCACCTACACGGTGGCGGCGACCGGGGAATCCGGAGACACCGTCACGACGTCGTTCACGGACGGCAATCTCAACTTCAAACAGGCCACTGCGGACACGACGCCGCCGGCCGCCGCCTGGTCGGTGGACTGGTCGCGCTACAGCGACGCCAGCTGCACGGTGGTCAAGCAGAGCGGATCCGGGACGGCGACGTACACCGGCTCGGTGTTGAGCGGCGGCTCCGAGCCGGGCGTCGGGAACAACCAGTCGGCTCAGCCCGCCGGGGTGACCGCGCCGACGGGGTTCGCGTTCACGTATTGGTCGGACTCGGCCACAAGCACGACGCCGGTGACCGGAGCCGGCCTTTGCCGCCAGGGCCCGAACCCCCCGACGCTGTACGCGCATTTCCGGCCGACGATCGTCTCCACGTCGACCACGGTGGCCACGAGCGGCAGCCCGAGCACATACGGCGGTCAGGTCACCTTCACCGCAACCGTGACCCCGGCGAGCGGGCCGGCGGCGACAGGAACCGTCGCCTTCACGGACGGGGCAACCACCCTGTGCGCAGCGGCCCCGCTGAGCGGCTCGGGCCGTGCGGCCTGCCAGACGTCGTCGCTCCTGTCCACCGCCAGCCCTCACACGATCACGGCGACCTACTCGGGGTCGTCCACCCTGTCCGCGAGCTCCGGGACGGTCCAGCAGGCGGTCGGCAAGGCCACGCTCACGGTGACTGCGAACGCCGCCGGCAAGACCTACGGCGACGCCAACCCGGCGTTCTCGACCGGCCTCTCCGGGTTCGTCAACGGCGACACCTCCTCGGTGGTGTCGGGCACCGCCTCCTGCTCGAGCACCGCGACGGGCATGTCGGGCGCCGGGACGTACCCGATCACGTGCACCCAGGGCACGCTCAGCGCCGCCAACTATACGTTCACCTTCGTCAACGGCACGCTGACCGTCGGCCGGCGCCCGCTGACGGTGACCGCGCAGAGCACGTCTCGCGCGTACGGCGATCCCAACCCGGCGCTCGCGGCCGCGCTCGCCGGGTTCGTGAACGGCGACACGGACATGACCGCCATCGCCGGATCGGCGGCATGCACCACCGCGGCGACCGCGACCTCTGGCGTGGGGAGCTACCCGGTGACCTGCAGCGCCGGCACGCTGGCATCGGCGAACTACAGCTTCGGTCCGTTCGTTCCCAGCAGCCTCACGGTCACGAAGGCGCCGCTGACCGTCACGGCCGACGACCAGACCAGGACCTACGGCGACCCCAACCCGGCCCTGACCGGCACCATCACCGGCGCGAAGAACGGCGATGACCTCGTCGACAGCTACAC
>DASUHM010000062.1 GCA_036273515.1 Gaiellales bacterium | reverse complement strand
CCGTCCCTGGCCGCCACGGCGAAGCACCGGGCGCACGTCGCCCGGCCGAGCGCGGCGCTGCGCGGGTCGGTGCAGCCGTCGGTGGCGCACTCGGCGCTGATCGGGAAGGCGCAAGCGGCGACGCCCGTGCGGGTCTCGTTCGTGCTCCGGCCCGAGCATGCCGGCCTGCTGCGCACCATGGCCGCCCACGCGAGCGGCGGCACGGCGCTCACCCAGGCCCAGATCGACCGGCTCTTCCGGCCGTCGGCTGACGCGCAGACCCGGGTCGCGGCGTACATGCATGCCCGCGGCTTCCGCCCGCTCGGCCGGGGCGTGCTCACGATGTCGTTCGCCGGCACCGTGGCCCAGGCCCAGCACGCGTTCGGCGTGCAGCTCGCCCGCTACCGGCTCGGCGACGGCACCGCCTACCGGGCGCCGACCGGCGCGATCCACCTGCCGCCCGCGCTCGCGCCCGGCGTCATCTCGGTCACGGGCCTCTCGACGCTGCCGCTGATGCAGCCGCTCGGCCTGCACCGCGTCGCGGTCAAGCAGCAGCCCCACGTCACCGTCGGGGACTGCCCCGCCGCCGACACGACCCAGACGGCGAACCCGGGGAGCCTCCAGCCGAACGACCTCGCCGGGACGACCGGCTACGACTCGCAGACCCTGCTGAACGCGGGCAGCGACGGCACCGGCGAGAACGTCGCGCTGGTCGAGTTCTCGGACTACCAGGACAGCGACCAGGCCACCTACCAGAGCTGCTACGGCACGGCCGTCAGCGTCGTCCGCCACAACGTCGACGGCGGCAACCCGAGCACATCCGGCGGCGACGAGGTCGCCCTCGACCAGGAGGTGCTCGCGAGCGCCGCCCCCGGCATCGGCACCATCCACACCTACGTCGCCCCGAGCGACGACACGATGGCGGCGGTGCTCGACCGGATCCTGGCGACCCACGGCACCCTGGGCGTGCACGTCGTCTCCGACAGCTGGGGCATCTGCGAGATCGAGGAGCTGCGCTCCGACGCGGCCGCGACGAACACCGAGCTGCAGCTGCTGGCCGTCGCAGGCGTCTCGTTCTTCGCGGCCTCGGGCGACGACGGCGCCAGCGACTGCAACCGCTTCGGCATCAAGGCGCCCGAGGTCGACGACCCGGCCTCGCAGCCGTATGCGACAGGCGTCGGCGGCACCTCGCTCCAGACCTCGCCCTCGCGCTCCGAGACCGTCTGGGGTGGCCACGGCGTCCAGGCCGGCGGCGGTGGCGGCGGCATCTCGGCCGTCTTCACCATGCCCGGCTGGCAGAAGGGCCAGGGCGTGATCCGATCCGGCATCTCGAGCAAGACGAAGTGCGGCGGCAAGACGCGCTACTGCCGCGAGGTGCCCGACGTTGCGTTCAACGCCGACCCCCAGACCGGCTACGTGATCCACTGCACCGTCGGCCAGTGCGCGACCGCCAACAGCGGCTGGCAGGTGTTCGGCGGGACGTCCGCGGCGGCGCCGCTGATGGCCGCCTACACGGCGATCGCGAACTCCTACAGCCTCGCCAACGGCGGCGGCCGCGTCGGCTTCGCCAACCCGTTCCTCTACCACGAGTTCGCCGACCCGGTGATGTTCCACGACATCACCTCGGGCACGAACAGCATCCACGGCGGCACCACCTTCTCGGCCCGGGCCGGGTACGACCTGGCGACCGGCATGGGCTCGATCGACGTGGGCGCGATGGCGACGGCGCTCGCCGCCTACACGGGCGGGACGCCGCTCTCGCACACGACCAAGGTCACCGGCGCGGCCGGGCGGCGGTCGATCACGAACGCCCGCGGCGCGACGCTCTCGGGCAAGCTGGTCGACACGACCTCGCACAAGGCGCTCGGCGGCCGGTCGGTGCAGGTCGAGGGCTTCGTGCTGAACACCGGCGCGTACAAGCTCTTCAAGCTGCACACCGGCCCGAAGGGCGGCTGGAGCATCAGGCTGACGACGAGGCAGCTGCGGTCGAACCTCATCTGGCACGCCGTCTACGCCGGCGAGCAGGCCCACCGCGGCGTCTCCACGCCGTTCCGGACGCTGGGGGTCGCGCCGACGCTGACCGCGTCGTCGAGGCTGCCGTTCTCCGGCGGCATGTACCACGTCGCCCACGGCAAGCTCTTCACCGTGTCAGGCACCAGCAACCCCAACATGCACTCGGCGTTCGGCGCGCCGACCCGGATCGGGTTCCAGTTTCGCGTGCACGGCGCCAGGAGGTGGCACAACACGTCGAGCGTCGCCCGGGTCGGGAAGAAGGGCAAGTTCTCGGTGCGGGGCGAGTTCACCGGCGCCGGCACCTTCGACCTGCGCTTCCGCTACCGCGGCGGCGTCGGCTTCGTCTGGTGGTCGACGCAGTCGCGGGCGATCGTCATCAAGGTGTCCTAGAGCCCGCGGGCCTAAGATTCGGCGGTGTCGGCAGCAAGCCCCACGGGCCTGGCGGGCTGGAGCTGGCGGCGGCGGCTCCCGGTCATCCTGCTCGCCGCGGCCCTGATCACCCTGATCGAGCTGCGCGTGGGTGTCACGATCGCCCACTCGCGCCACGACGTCTACCGGCTCCCCCGCGCGGCGGTCGTGACGGTCGTCGCGGCCGGCGTGATCGCGACGGTGGCGGCGGCCGGGCTGGTGCTCGTGCCGCGGCCGCGCGGGGCGATCATCGTCGCGCTGGTGGCCGGCCTCTTCGTCGCCGGGATCGCGACCATGTTCAGCATCGGCCTCCTGCTCCTGCCGGCCGCGATCGTGAGCGCCTTCGCCATCCTGCCCGCCCTGCGCGGCGGCGGCGGCCGGGCCTGGGGGCTCGCGTTCCTGTGCGGGGTGCCGCTCGGCATCGGCCTCGTCGCCGTGTCGATCGTGAGCATCCAGCCGCCGCTCGTGCGCTGCGGATCGGGCTCGGTGACCGAGTCCGACCGGGCCTGGTGGGGCGGCGGCTCGGGCACGTCCAGCGGCACCGACTGGATCGCCCCGGACGGCGACGCGCACGGCACGATCAGCTCCGGCGGGCGCACGTACCGCTACGCGTGCCACGGCACGAGGCTCGTCTCGTTCGAGAGCTGATCCGATCGGCGCTTCCGGCGCTGGCGGTCATGGCGACTGCGTGCGGGTCGGGGGAGCACCCGGCCGCGACCGGCGACGCGCTCCGCGTGGGGTCGCGGTTCTGGGTCACCTTCGTTTGGCGGATTCACAGCCTCCACCGCGGACGGCATCTACGAGACCTATCCGCCGTTCGAGCACCGCTCCGGCCGTGGCTTCTGTCCTCGCACCCGCAGCGGTTCGGCGGCTACCTCCTGCAGCCGCGCGCGACCGTTCGTGCGCTCGTGCGGATCCGGATCACGCGGCAGCTACCGCGGTGAGGACGTGCGGCGCGCCGGCGGCGGCAGGCGGTCGAGCCGCCGCAGCGACTCCCACACGAGGCCGCTGACGACGACCGCCTTGAACCGGTCGACCGGGTCGCGCCGAACGGCCAGCATCGACGCGGCGGCCTGGAGGCAGAGCAGCACCGCGAGCGCCGCCATGTGGTGTCCGAGGAACCGCCGCACTGGTCTAGCGTAGCCCGGTCCGGTGCCTGGCACCGTGACGGTGCCAGGCACCTGTTGCCGCCTATCGTGCGCGGGTGACCCAGATCCCCGTCCTCGAGACCGAGCGCCTCCTCATGCGCGAGTGGCGCCAGTCCGACTTCGACGCCTACGCCGCCTCGAATGCCGACGCCGAGGTGCAGCGCTTCCTGGGCGGCCCGCAGGACCGCGAGCAGAGCTGGCGCACCCTGGCCCTGCAGATCGGCCACTGGGAGCTGCGCGGCTACGGCCAGTGGGCACTGGAGCGGCGGGAGGACGGCCGCATGATCGGCCGGGCGGGCCTGTGGAACCCGGAGGGCTGGTTCGGGGTCGAGGTGGGCTGGAAGCTCGACCGCGACGTGTGGGGTTACGGGTATGCGACCGAGGCCGCCGCGGCCTCGCTCGAGTGGGCCTGGCGGGCCCTCGACGTCGACCGCGTCCTCGCGGTGATCGCGCCCGAGAACGACGCGTCCCTGCGGGTCGCGGCGCGCCTCGGGATGCGAAAGCTGCGCGACGACGCGCACTCGGGCCGGCCGGTCGTCATCATGGCGATCGACCGCCCGCCGTTCCACACGCGCAATCCCGGCGCAATGAGCCCGCAATCGTCGTGATTTAGCCTCGTGTCCCGGTGGGCTCGCGGCTTCGGATTCGTCTGCTGGTTGCAGTCGCGGCGACCGTCGGGATCATCGCCGTCGTCGCCGTGGGCGTGGTCGTGGAGGTCGACCGCAGCTCCGCCACCACGACCGATGGCGCCGCCCCGCCCGCGACGGTCACGCCGCCGCCCCCGCAGACCGGGCCGCGGCACCCGAACATCGTCCTCATCCTCACCGACGACCAGCGCTGGGACACGCTCTGGTCGATGCCGGTCGTGCGCCGGCTGCTGGTCGACCACGGCGTCACCTTCACGAACGCGTTCGTCACCAACTCGGACTGCTGCCCGAGCCGCTCGACGATCCTCACCGGCAACTACTCGCATACGACCGGGATCTACGTGAACCGGCCTCCGCACGGGGGCGCGGTCGACTTCCACCGCTACGGGGACGACCAGTCGACGATCGCCACGTGGCTGCACGACGCGGGCTATCACACGGGCCTCGTCGGCAAGTACCTGAACGGCTACCACGGCCGCTTCATCCCACCCGGCTGGGACACCTGGAACGCCTTCAACTGGGGCTTCCACTACTACGGCTTCCAGCTGTTCGAGAACGGTCACCCGAAGGCGTGCCACGGCGACTACAAGTGCCCCGTCACCTATCGGAAGTCGGCCTACTCGACGAACGTCCTGGCCGGCAAGGCGGTGAAGTTCATCCGCACCGCGCCGAAGTCGCGGCCGCTCTTCCTCTACTACGCGCCGTACGCGCCGCACCTGCCGGCGACGCCCGAGCACCGCTACCTGGGCGCGTTCGCCAACCTGCCGCTCTACCACCCGCCGAACTTCAACCGGGTGACGGCGTCGCAGCCCGCCTGGCTGCGGCACATGCCCAGGCTGGGCACGAAGGGCCTCGACTTCGTCCGCACCTTCCGCCGCCGCCAGTACGAGAGTCTGATCTCGGTCGACAACGCCGTGCGCCGGATCGTGGCGGCGCTCCGTCAGACCGGGCGGCTGCACAGGACGATGATCGTGTTCGCGAGCGACAACGGCCTCGAGTGGGGCTCGCACCGCTTCCCCGCCGCCGTCAAGCGGACGCCGTACGACGAGTCGATCCGGATCCCGATGGTCGTCCGCTACGACCCGTGGACGAGCACGCCGCGCGTCGACGACCACCTGATCCTGAACACCGACTGGGCGCCGAGCTGGGCCGACCTCGCCCACGTGCACCATCCCGGCACCGAGGGGCTCAGCTTCCTGCCGCTCCTGCACCCGCACCACGGCCGCGTGCGCTGGCGCAGCGGCTTCCTGCTCGAGGGCTGGGACAAGAACCCGCCGACGGCCGACCCGAGCTACTGCGGCATCCGCGGCCAGCACTTCCTCTACACCGAGTACGGGGACGGGTCGCAGGAGCTCTACGACACGCGCACCGACCCGTGGGAGATCCACAACCTGATCGGTGATCCGACCTATCACCGCGAGTTCGAGAAGCTCCACGCGATGATGCTGCGCGCCTGCTCGCCGCCGCCGCCGGGATTCCACCCGCACTGACCGCGGCGCTCGCAAGACCTTTGTGAGACCGCCGTAAGGACTCGGTAAATCGGCCCCTTCCGGCCTTGACCGCGGCAAGGCCGGTCCGGCACCGTGCCCGGATCGAAAAGGAAGGAGCTGGATACGTGCCCCGCACCACCGCCGCGCTCGCCGCGGTCTGCGCCGCCGTCCTGATCGCCCTCGTAGCCCCCTCCCAGGCCGCCGCCGCCTGGAAGCTGCGGTTCACCGCGGGCTTCAACCACGGGCTGAACACGAGCATCTGGACGCGCTACAACGGCACGCCGCGCTGCTGCCACGAGACGCTCTGGCGGCCGTCGCACCTCGTCGTCCGCGGAGGCCTCTTGCGCCTCCAGAACTACCGCGACTCCGCCTACGGCGGCAAGTGGGTCTCGGGCGGGCTCTCGATGGGACGCTCGCTCAACCAGACCTACGGCCGCTACCGCATCCGCTTCCGGATGTCGCCGGGCCGCGGCGTCGGCATGTGCATGTTCCTGTGGCCCAAGCAGGGCTGGCCGCCGGAGGTCGACTTCGCCGAGGAGTCGTCCGCGGTCGGCGGCCGGCTGTGGGAGACATCGACGCTGCACTACAGCCCGCGCAACCTCATGATTCACCACAGGGTGCATGCCAACTTCACCAATTGGCACACCATCGGCGTCAATTGGCGCCCGGGCCGGATCACCTACGTGCTCGACGGCCACGCCTGGGCCCGGATCTGGAACAGCCACGTCCCCAACCGGCCGATGCACCTGGGCATCCAGACGCACGTCGGCACGAACGGGAGCACCGGCCCGAGCCCGGACTCGTCGACGCCGAGCAAGGTCGGCCTCCAGATCGACTGGATCAAGATCTGGCGCTGGACGTAGCCGCGCACCAAGCGGGGTCAGACCCCTTTTGGTGCGGACCCGCCAGACGGGGGCAGACCCCGTTTGGCGGGTCGACGGACGGGACGAGCGGCAGCACACTGGGAGCGTGGGCATCGCTGGTCGACTGGCAGGGCACCGAACGCTGGTCGTCTGGCTGGCCGTTCTCGTACCCGTGCCGCTCGTGTGCCTCGGCGCGCAGTTGTTCCTTTCGCGGCAGTGGGCGCACAGCGGACCGCCGTTCCCGTGGCATCCGATCTATGGCTGGTACCTGGCGTTCGGCACCACACCCACGCTGGCGGCAATCGTCGGGTGGCCGGCCACCCGCTCCTCGCGGCGGACAGTCGTGCTCGCCGCGGCGGCATTCGCCGCGTTCTTCGTCTGGCTGATCGTCTACCTCGAGATCAACCAGTGGGTGACCGGCGTGCCGATCCTCCCGCCGGACGGCTAGCCGGCCGCGCCGAGATACAGGTAGCGCGCGGCGATCACCAGTGCCAGCCAGCCGAGCAGCCGCCGCAGGCGTGACTCCGGGATGCGGGACTGCAGGCTCGCCCCGGCCCAGGCGCCGATCAGGCCGCCCGCGCCGGCGGCGATGCCGACGCCCCAGTCAGGGGCGATGTGCGTCGGGCCGCTCGAGGTCACCCCGAGGACGACGAACGTGATGACGCCGACCACGGACGCGGCGAGCGTCGAGAGCAGCGCTGCCGGAGCGACCGTGTACGCGGTGTATCCGCCGAGGATGAGGATCGGGGCGAGGAACGAGCCTCCCCCGATCCCGTAGATGCCGCCGACGACCCCGACGGCGGCGGCGACCGGCGGAATGACGGCGAGCCCCAGCGGCCGATCTGCCGGCGCCGGCTGGCGGACCACGAGCAGCGCTCCGAGCATCGCCAGCACCGCCCCGGCAGCGAGATAGAACGCCTGCTGGCCGGAGAGCCACTCGACGCGGACGACCGCGCCGACGACGACGCCGGGAACGGTGCCGGCGAGCAGCCGGACCGCCAGCGGCGACATCAGGCCGCCGCCGCGCAAACGGCGGTAGCGGAGCACGCCACTTGGCGTCGCGAACAGGTTGAAGATCAGGTTCGTCGGCGTCACCGCCGGGCTCGGCACGCCCAGTAGGCTGACCTGCACCGGCAGCAGCAGCACCGCGCCGCTGACCCCGGCCGGCGTCGTCACGGTCGCAACCAGCAGGCCGGCGAGGAACGCCCCGAGGACGTGCATCCGCGCGAGCCTAGCCCGTACCGGCCGACGGGGCCGGCTAGCCGATCCGGTAGATGTAGATGAAGCCCGTGCTCGGGCCGAACGGGCTTCGCATCGAGCGGATGCGGATGCGATGGAACCCCGGGTGCAGCACGAGCCGGATCCGGCTGTAGCCGGGCGCGTGCCAGCCCTCCGGGCCGGTCGAGGCGAACGGCAGCTCGGAGCAGGTGGTGTCGACGGGCACCAGGCTCGTCGTGCCGATGCGGTGGCCGTGGTCGAGAACGCGGTAGCCGTCGCCGCGGCAGAACGCGTCGGTCACGCGCAGCACGACCCGCTTCTCGCTCGTGAACTTGAACAGGCCCTGCGCGTCGAACGTCCCGGCCAGCCCGGCGTTGAACGCGACCCACTGCCCGAACGGCAGCTGCCGCGCGCGCTGTCGCGCGCCCGCAGCCGAGGCAGGAACGAGCAGCAGCGCAAGGAGCAGTAACGCAAGCGAAACCGTGCCCAGCCTGCCGGAACGAGGAGGGTGTGTTCCGGTCAATGCAAAAATCGCCCACCGGGATGCTGCCACCCGGACCCTCACCAGTCAAAAAGATCCCCCGGCAGGGGTACTAGCGGAGCGCGCGGAGCAACTCGCGGGCGATGACGACGCGCTGGATCTGGTTCGTGCCCTCGTAGATCTGGGTGATCTTCGCGTCGCGCATCATCCGCTCGACCGGGAACTCCTGGATGTAGCCGTAGCCGCCCAGGATCTGCACCGCATCGGTCGACACCCGCATGGCCG
Organism: Gaiellales bacterium; assembly: GCA_036273515.1. GTDB lineage: Bacteria > Actinomycetota > Thermoleophilia > Gaiellales > JAICJC01 > JAICJC01. The sequence goes on along the minus strand of DASUHM010000062.1, from coordinate 68,160 downwards.
CGTCGGACGCGGCGAGCTTGCACATCGCCGAGAGCTTGGTCAGCTCGGGCCCGTCGGCACGTGAGTCGAGCATCGCCCCCACCCGGTGCACGAGGCCACGAGCGGCCTCGAGGGCGGTGGCCATGTCGGCCAGCATGAACTGGATCCCCTGCTGGTCGGCGATCGGCTTGCCGAACGCCTGCCGCTCGGTCGCGTACCGGGCCGCGTAGTCGAGCGCCGCCTGGCCGATGCCGAGCGCCTGGGCGGCGATGCCGGGCCGGGAGCGGTCGAGCACGCGCATCGCGAGGCGGAAGCCGGCGCCCTCCTCGCCGATCAGCCGGTCGCCCGGGAGGCGGCACGAGTCGAGCAGGAGCTCGCCCGTCGTCGAGCCCTTGATGCCCATCTTGGGCTCGATCCGGCCGACGGCGAAGCCGGGGTCGTCGGCCTCGACCATGAACGCGCTGATGCCACCCTCCGAGCGCGCGAACACGACGTAGGTGTGGGCGACGCCGGCGTTGGTGATGAAGCGCTTGACGCCGTCGAGCACCCAATCGTCGCCGTCGCGGCGGGCACGTGTGGCCAGCGCGCCGGCGTCGGAGCCGGCGCCGGGCTCCGTCAGCGCGTAGGCCGCGATCCACTCGCCGCTCGCCCACTTCGGCACGTAGCGCTGGCGCTGCTCCTCGGAGCCGTCGAGCAACACCGGCAGCCCGCCGAGACCCTGCACGGCCAGGAGCAGCCCCACCGTCGCGTCGGCCCAGGACAGCTCCTCGACCGCCTGGAGGTGCGTGAGCATCCCCGTGCCGGTGCCGCCGTACTCCTCCGGGAAGGCGAGCGCGAAGACGTCGTTCTCGCGCAGCAGCTCGACCGCCTCCCAGGGGAACTCGGCGGTGTGGTCGACCTCGGCGGCGCGCGGCGCGATCCGCTCGCGGGCGAGCGTGCGCACCGCCTCGACCAGCATGCGGCCGTCATCGGAGAGCGGCGTCAGCGGGCTCGTGTCGGTCACGCGCGGATCAGCTCCTCGGACGCGGTGGTCATCGTCGTAAAGCCGGTCGCCGTGATCGCGTACATGTTCTCGATCCCCACCGCCCCGCGGCCGGGGAACACGAACTTGGGCTCGATCGCGACCACGTTTCCCTCCACGAGCGACTCGTCGAATCCGGGCGCGAGGATCGGCAGCTCGTCGATCTCCATCCCCACGCCGTGGCCCAGGAACCGTACCCGCTCGGCGCCCGCGCCCATGAAGTGCTCCTCGAGCCCCGCGTCGGCGGCGACCTGCGCCGAGAGCTCGTAGAGCGACGACGGCGGCGTGCCCGGTGCGAGCTTCTCCTCGACGGCGCGCAGGATGGCGACCGCCACGTCGTAGGCCGCTGCCATGTCGGCCGGCGGCTCGCCCACCGCGAACGTGCGGGTCTGGTCGGAGAGCCAGCCATCGTGGCCGCCGACGAGGTCGGCGATGACGGTGTCGCCGGGCCGGAGCACGTGCGTCCCCGCCCCCTTCCCCACGGCCGGGTTCGGCCCGGGGCCGCACAGGGGCGAGTCCGAGTAGCCGGGGACGGCGCCGCTGGGCCCGCCGAGCACCTGGCCGTAGTGCATCTCCTGGTTGAACCCGCGGAAGCGCAGCTGGCCCTGGTGGCCAGCCCGGCGCAGCTCGCGCTCGACCTCGAGCTGCACCTCGGCCTCGCGGACGCCGGCGCCGATCAGCCCCGGCACGGCCTCGCAGGCCAGCCGCACCTGCTCGCAGGCGACGGCCATCTGCTCGAGGTCCCAGGCCGACTTGACGGCGCGGACGCCGCGCACCACGGCCGTGCAGTCGGCAAGCTCGATGCCGGGCAGGCGCTTCGCGTAGCCGAGGTAGGCCTGGGCCGGGATCACGTCGAGCTCGAAGCCAACCCGCGCGCCCGGCCCGGCGCCTGAGTCCTCGAGCTCGGCGGCGAGCCCGGAGAGCGACCGCAGCGGGACGATCCGCTCGAGCGCCGACTCGCGCCGCGCCCGGTCGAGCACGCGGCGGACGAGCAGGCGCGGCTCGCCCTCGGCGGGCACGATCAGGTGGGCCTGCTGGTTCGTGCCCGTGAAGTATGCGAGATCGGCGTGCTGGACGATCACGGCGGCGGCCAGGCCGGACCGGCCGAGCTCCTCCCGCAGGCGCCCGATCCGGCGCTCGATCTCGGCGGCGGGAGTCACGTGCCCTATCGTAACCGGCGCATGATCCTGCGAAACGGGCCCGTGTACACGATGGACCCGCGGCTCCCGCGCGTCGCCGCGCTGGCGGTCGCCGGGAGCACGATCGCGGGCGGCGTCGACGTGCGCGAGGGCGACACGGACACCGTTGGGCACGAGCGCATCGACCTCGACGGCCGCTGCGTCCTGCCCGGATTCACCGACGCCCACGTGCACTTCCAGGAGTGGTCGCTCGCGCGCACGCAGGTCGATCTGCGCCCCTGCGGCTCGAAGGCCGAGGCCCTGCAGACCATCGCCGCGGCGGCCTCCGGCGAAGGCTGGCTGCGCGGCCGCGGCTGGGAGCCGCTGCGCTGGCCGGACGGCGCGGCGACCGCGGCCGACCTCGACGCGGTCACCGGCGAGCGGCCGGCGGCCCTGTGGTCGCAGGACGGGCACACACTGTGGGTCAATTCCGCTGCGCTCGCGAGCGCCGGCGGCGCGGGCGGGAACGGCGTGCTCCACGAGGTCGAGGCCTTCGAGTTCCCGATTCCGCCGCCGGACCCGCTCGAGTGCTCCAGGGCGGTGCGCGCGGGCATGGCCGGGGCGAACGCGCGCGGCGTGGTGAGCGTGCACGACTTCCAGCGCCCGGGCGGCCGCGGCCTGTGGCAGCGGCTCGACGCAGACCGGCGCCTCAAGCTGCGGGTGCACATGGCCGTGCCGGTCGAGATGCTCTCCGCCGCGACCGCGCTCGAGCTGCGCACAGGGTTCGGCTCGGAGCTCGTCCGGGTGGGGCCGGTCAAGGTGTTCATGGACGGCGCCCTCGGCTCGGGCACGGCCTGGATGCTCGACGGCTCGGGCGATGCGCTCGTGACGCCGGACGAGCTGGCCGCGATCGCGCGCGAGGCGGCCGGGTCGGGCCTCTCGCTGGCGATCCACGCGATCGGTGACGGCGCGGTGCGGGCGGCGCTCGACGGGCTCGAGGTGTCACGTGACGCCTGGGAGAGCGTCCCGGTCGCGCCCCGCATCGAGCACGCCCAGTGCGTCGCCGACGCCGACCTGCCCCGCTTCGCCGCGCTCGGCGTGACCGCCTCGGTGCAGCCGATCCACGCCATGGACGACCGCGACCTGGCCGACCGGGCCTGGGGTGCGCGGGCGGCGTCCGCCTACCGCTGGCGCGACCTGCTCGACGCCGACGCCCGGATGGCGTTCGGCTCGGACGCCCCCGTGGCCGACCTCGATCCGCTGTCCGGCATCGCCGCGGCCGTCCACCGCACCGCCGACGAGCGCGCGGCCTGGTATCCGGCCCAGCGGCTCGACGTCGCCGACGCGATCGTCGGGTTCACCGCCGGCGCCGCTTATGCCGTCGGCGAGCACCGCCGCCGCGGCCTCCTGCTCCCCGGCTACGCGGCCGATCTGGTGGTGCTCGACACCGACATCGTCGAGCACCCCGAGCGGATCGGCGAGGCGAAGGTGGTGGCGACGATGATCGCCGGCCGCTGGGTGCACGGCGCCCCGCCCTGGTGACAAGAGCGCAACGAAACTGCCACGCCCGCCGTTCGGGGTCTGACCCCGATTAGCCGCCGTTGGCGATGCGCGTGCAAGCCGCCTTGCTCTGGATGCACGTCTGGAACACCTGGGCGACCTGGGCGTAGCGGCTGCCGGGGGCGTCCTGGACGACCTGGCGGAACTGGGCCGCCGCGTCCTGGCCGTCCCTCAGCCAGAAGTAGAGGATCCCGAGGTGGAAGCGCACCTCCGGGTTCTGCTGGACGCCCGGCTGCGTGGCGAGCGTCAGGAGCGGCTGGAGCGAGTCCATCGGCCGGTCCTTGTCGAAGCCGAGGATCGCCAGGGCGACCTGCTCCGACACGCCGTTCGGGTCGAGCGCGGCCGCCTTGCGGGCCGCCTGCGCAGCCGCCAGGCGATCGCTGCGCTCGAGCGCCGCCGCCGCGGCCAGCCAGGCCGCGGCGCTCTCCGGGTGGGCGACGACCGCCGCGCGCAGCGACTTCAGCGACCCGTGCGGCGCGGTTGGCGGGAAGTACGGCGGGTAGCCGGCCACCTCCCGGTTCAGGTGCAGGAGGTTGTCCGCGTTCGTCCCGTAGTAGCCGTACGGATCGAGCTGCTTCACGCGCTCCAGGGTCTGCTCCGCCGCCTTCGGATCGCCTGCCCAGAGCTGGGCCATCCCCAGCGCGAAGGCGACGGCCGGATTTCGCTGCGGCAGCCGTTCGAGCGCGGCGACCGTCCGCGCGCGGTGGGCCGGGTCGTAGGCCATGATCGCCCGGGCCACCGACAGGCGCACGTCGCCGGCGGGCAGGCGCTGCTTGGCGGCGGCGTAGACGGCGGCGTTGCCCTTCCCCACCGCCCCGCCCGGCAGCTGCAGCACGAGCGGCGGCCGGCCCGAGAGCCGCTGGGCGGAGTTCGGCGCCGGGTCGCTCCCTCCCCCGCGCGTCGCAATCACCGTCGCGGCGGCCACACCGCCCGCCACGAGCGCCACCACGGCCACCAGGATGAGCCGCCGGCGGCCCGTGGGAATACGCACAGGAGGCCCGACGTTAGCCCTCTCAGAGGGAAAGTTTGGATCCATTCGGTTGGTAGACTTCAAGCTGCGTGTGAACGCTCTAGAGGGGAAAGGGTAGGTGAAGCCGGTGGTCTCGGCTCGCGAGTACTTGGCTGCGGTGAAGCAGCAGATCAGAGAGGAGACGGCGCACGACGCCGCCGCGCGGCTCGAAACCGAGCCCCGGCCGGTGGTCGTCGACGTGCGCGAGCGCGACGAATACGAGCAGGGCTTCATCCCTGGCGCGATCCACATCGCCCGCGGCAACCTCGAGTCGCGTGTCGAGGCGAACATCCCCGACCGAAGCACGCCCGTGATCATCTACTGCGAGTCGGGCAACCGCTCGGCCTACGCGGCGAAGACGCTCACGGAGCTCGGCTACGCCAACGTCGTCTCGCTGGCCGGCGGCTTCTCCGGCTGGAAGGACAACGGCCACGAGTGGAAGGTGCCGCGCACTCTCGACCACGCCCAGTTCGAGCGCTACAGCCGCCACGTCCTCATCCCCGAGGTCGGCGAGGAGGGGCAGCTCAGGCTGCTCGACTCCAAGGTGCTCCTGATCGGCGCGGGTGGGCTCGGCTCGCCGGCGGCGCTGTACCTGGCCGCGGCCGGCGTCGGCACGCTCGGCATCATCGACGCCGACACGGTCGACACGAGCAACCTCCAGCGCCAGATCGTGCACACGGTCGACCGGGTGGGGACGCCCAAGGTCGACTCCGCCGAGATCGCCATTCACGGGATCAACCCCGAGGTCAAGGTCTTGAAGTACGACATCCGGCTCACGTCCGAGAACGTGCTCGACGTGATCACGGGGTACGACGTGATCGTGGACGGCACCGACAACTTCCCGACCCGGTACCTGCTGAACGACGCCAGCCTCGTGGCCGGCATCCCGGTCGTGCACGGGTCGATCTACCAGTTCGAGGGCTCGGTGACGGTCTACAAGCCGCACGACGGCCCCTGCTACCGCTGCCAGTACCCGGAGCCGCCGCCGCCCGAGCTGGCGCCGTCGTGCGCCGAGGGCGGCGTGCTGGGCGTGCTCCCCGGCGTCATCGGGACGCTCCAGGCGACCGAGGCCGTGAAGCTCCTGCTGGGCATCGGCGAACCGCTGGTGGGCCGCCAGCTGCGCTACGACGCGCTGTCCATGGAGTTCGTGGAGCTGAAGATGCACCGCGATCCGGACTGCCCGGTCTGCAGCAAGGATCCCCACGAGATCGAGTTCATCGACTACGAGCAGTTCTGCGCCCTGCCCGGACGGGCCGTCGCGCGAACTCAGGAGGCCGTCGCTTCGTGAGCACCGTCCGCATGCCCCCCATCCTGCGCCAGGCCGTCGGCGGCGCCCGTGAGGTGGATGCCTCGGGCGGCACCGTTCGCGAGGTCCTCGACGACCTCACCGGGCGCTTCCCTGCCATCCGCACCCACCTCTTCGACGACGGCGGCGACCTCAACCGGTTCGTCAACGTCTACGTGAACAACGAGGACGTGCGGCTCGGCAGCGGCCTCGACACGGCCGTCGCGCCCGACTCGACGGTCATCGTGCTGCCGGCCATGGCCGGAGGAGGCGGAGCGCCGGCATGAGCTGTCTCGAGACTCGCCGCAGCGCCGCTCTCACCGCCGTCGGCAACACACCGCTCGTCGAGCTGCCGCGGATGTCGCCGAACCCGGACGTGCGCATCTTCGCGAAGCTCGAGGAGCAGAACCCGACCGGCTCGATCAAGGACCGCGTGGCCCTGTCGATGGTCGAGACGGCCGAGGCCACGGGCGAGCTCGAGCCCGGCCGCCGCATCCTGGAGCCGACCAGCGGCAACACCGGCATCGCGCTCGCGATGATCGGCACCGTCAAGGGCTACCCGGTCACCGCCGTCATGCCCGAGTCGGCCACACCCGAGCGGATCGAGCTGCTGCGGATGTACGGCGCCGAGATCGTGTTCTCGCCGGGCCCGCTGGGCTCGAACGGCGCGGTCGCGATGGCCCGCTCGATGGCCGAGCGCGACCCTTCGGTGTTCATGCCGTTCCAGTACGCGAACGAGGCCAACCCGGCGGCCCACTACTGCGGCACCGCGGTCGAGATCCTCGAGCAGGTGCCGGACGGCCAGGTCGACGCGTTCGTCGCCGGCCTCGGCACGGGCGGCACGCTGATGGGCTGCTCGCGCCGGCTGCGCGAGGCCAACCCCGATGTCATGATCGTCGCCGCCGAGCCGCTCCAGGGCGACCCGGTGATGGGCCTTCGCAGCCTGGAGGACGGCTACACGCCGCCGATCCTCGACATCGCCGAGCTCGACCGCAAGCTGCTCGTCTCGAACGGCGAGGCCGTCATGGCCCTGCGCAAGCTGCTCGCCCTCGAGGGCGTCTTCGCCGGCGTGTCCGCCGGTGCCGCCCTGGCCGTCGCCCGCCGCGTCGCCGGCGAGATGGAGTCGGGCAACGTGGTCTGCGTCTTCGCCGACGGCGGCTCGAAGTACCTCTCGGCCGGCATCTACACGAAGGACTCGGACCAGCTCGAGCGCGAGATGGAGGAGCGCGTCTGGTGGTGATCCCGGCGGCGGTGCGCGACGAGGTCGTCGCGCACGCGCGGGCGGGCCTGCCGAACGAGGCGTGCGGGATCCTGGCCGGGCTGGACGGCCGGGTCGAGCGGTTCTTCCCCGCCGAGTCGGACGAGCCGAGCCCCTACTACTACCGGATCGAGTCGCGCGACCAGATCCGGATCATGAACGAGATCGACGAGGCCGGGCTCGACCTGATCGGGATCTACCACTCGCACACGAGCTCGCCGGCGTTCCCGTCGCGCACCGACGCCGAGCAGGCGTTCTGGCCGGACGCCGTGTACGTGATCGTGTCGCTGGCGAGCCCCGACGCCGACGTGCGCGGCTACCGCATCCGTGACATGGAGGTCACGGAGGAGGAGCTCGTCACGGCGTAGCCGCGAGGCGCCGCAGCGCGGCGGCGGAGTTGGCGCGCACCCATGGGGCGCTGTCGGAGAGCGCCGCCTCGAGCAATTCGGACGCCTGCTCGTCGCCGAGCCGGCCGAGCGCCCAGGCGGCCTGTGCCCGCACCCGGCCGTGCGGATCGGACATCGCGGCGCGCACCGGCTCGGGCCGGCCCAGCCGAGCCAGGGCGCGCACGATCCGCACGCGCAGGTCGACCGACGCGGCCGGCATGGCGGCCGCGAGGACATCCGCCGCCGCCGGCGAGCTCGTACGGCCGAGCGCGTCCGCCAGCGGCACGCGCAGCGCGACGGTGCGCGGCGCCCGAAACGCGAGCAGGAGCGGCTCCTCCGCCCAGGCCCCGCCGAGCGCCTCGACCAGCCGCTGCTCGGGCACGAGGCCCTCCTCCAGCGCCTCGAGCAACGCCTGCGCCGCGAACGGCGAGCCGATCCGGCCGAGCGCCCTCGCCGCGGCGATGCCCGCCCAGCGGTTGCGGTCGGAAAGCATCTCGGCCAGCCGCGGAGCGGCCTCGGCCAGGCGCAGCTCCCCGATCGCCGTCCCCGCGCGGGCGCGGCGGGGAGGCAGCAGCGAGTGCGTAGCCCGCTCGAGCGCCAGTCCGACGCCGGCCGCCCGCACGTGGTATCCGAGCAGGTCGCGCTCGGCCTGGCTCAGCCGCGGCCAGGCGCGATCCGCCTCGAGGGCCAGGTCGCGGGCGGCCGCCTCGGAGCGGGCCGCCGCGGCGGCGGCCTCGCGCAGCCGCGCGTCGTCGGCTCGCTCGAGCAGCGCCGCGAAGCGCGCCCGTCGCCGGCTCAAGGACTTCGTGCTGGAAATCACTGTCACCCTCAGGCATACGCCCGGGCCCGGGAACGGGCAATTACCCGAAGGAGTGCCCTTTCGGTTCAGCGAGGCGCGCCGCCGGGCGGACGCACGAGGCCGACGTCGTAGGCCAGCACGACCGCCTGGACGCGGTCGCGGAGGTCGAGCTTGGCGAGGACGTGGGAGACGTGGGTTTTCACGGTCGCCTCGCTGACGACCAGCCGCTCTGCGATCTCCGCGTTCGAGAGGCCCTGGGCGACGAGGCGCAGCACCTCGACCTCACGATCGGTCAGCCTCTCGAGCACCGCCGGCGTGGGCGCGTCACGCTCGGGAAGACGGGCGACCACCCGGTCGAGCAGACGGCGCGTCACCGCCGGAGACAGGAGCGCGTTGCCGGCGGCGGCCGTACGCACCGCCCGGACCAGCTCCTCGGGGGGCGCGTCCTTCAGGAGGAACCCGCTCGCACCGGCCCGGAGGGCGTCCACGACGTATTCGTCGAGATGGAACGTCGTCAGGATGACCACCCGGCGGCCGGGCAGCCGGCGCGTCGCCTCGACGCCGTCCATGACCGGCATGCGGATGTCCATCAGGACGACGTCGGGATCCGTCCGCTCGGTCGCCGCGATCGCCTCGGCTCCATCGGCGGCCTCCGCAACCACCTCGATGTCACCCTGGGCCTCGAGCAGCATCCGGAAGCCGGCCCGCATCAGCGCCTGGTCGTCGGCGATGACGACGCGGAGCGGCGCCGTCACCCGGCCCCGCCCTCGAGGGGAAGCACCGCCCGCAGGACGTAGCCACCCTCGGCGCGGCCGCCGGCCTGGAGCTCCCCTCCGAAGAGGGCGACCCGCTCGCGCATGCCCACCAGGCCGTGGCCGCCGTTCGCGCCCTCGGCGAGCGCACCGCGGCCGTCGTCGCGGACGCACAGCTCGAGCGCGCCGGGCAGGTACCGGACGACGACATCGGCCCTGGCCGGGCCGGCGTGCTTGACGACGTTCGTGAGCGCCTCCTGCACGATCCGGTACGCGGAGAGCTCCATCCCCGCGGGCAGCGGCCGGGCCGTTCCCTCGACCCGCAGCTGCACGGGAAGCCCGGCCGCCCGCGTCTGCTCGACCAGCGCCGCGATCTCCTCGATCCGCGGCTGCGGCCCTCGCTCGGCTGCGGCGCTCGGCTCGGTCCGCAGCACGTCCAGCATCCGCCGCATCTCATCCATCGCCTGACGGCCGGTCGCGATCATCGAGTCGAGCACGGGCCGGGCAGGATCGGCGGGGTCAAGCGTCTCGCGCACCGCGCCGGCCTGTACCGTCAGGAGGGTGACGTGGTGCGCGACCACGTCGTGCAGCTCGCGTGCGATGCGGACGCGCTCCTCGTCCACCGCGAGCCCGGCCAGAAGCGTGCGCTCGCGCGCCAGCTGCTCCGCCCGCTCACGCAGGGCCTCGAAGTAGGCCCAGCGGGCGCCGAAGTAGAGCCCGGTTGCCGTCGCGGCCGCAACGGTGCCCACGCGGGATATGACCGTGGGCAGGATCTGGCCCGTGTCGTGCACGAGCGGGCCGACCAGGAGCGCTGCGGCGGCCACCGCCGCCGCAGCGAGGCCGGTGTCGCGCGGGCGGCGCGAGCACACTGTGTAGACCGCGACGAGCAGGACGACCGAGGTCGTCTGGCCCACCTCGACGACGCCCTGCACGAGGACTGCCACGGCCGCAAGCGCGAGCACTTCCAGCGGCCGCTGCCGGCGCCAGTAGAGTGACGCGGCGGCCGCGAGCGCGAGCATGAACGGGAGCGTGTGGTCGGCCGGGTCGAGGACCTTGCCGGTGAAGGCCGCCGCCACCTGGAAGAGCACCAGCCCCACCGCGATCCCCGCATCGAGCCAGCGGGTGGGGATGCGGAGCCGCGGCGGGGTGGGCAGGGCCTCCATCGCGAGCAGGTTATGCGTCACGGGTGCGGGTGCGCCAGGCACCGGCGAGCAGCGGCACGAGCGTCCATCCGACCAGCGCGGCGACCGCCGCAGCCGCTGACATGGGGACGAGCAACGCCTCGCCGGAAGACGGCTCGAGCCGGGTGGCGGCCGCCGTCAGCAGCGCCTCGCGGGTGACGCCCAGGACGTGCACCTCCTCGAGCACCTGGGAGACGGCCAGCTGCCAGCCCAGGATGACGCCGATGGAGATCCCGCGCGAGCCGATCGCCGCCGAGACGCCGAGGCCGACGAGCAGCATGACGGTCGTGACCGAGAGCGCCCAGGCGCCGTCCTTCGCGATCACCGCCGCGCCCGGCGTGGCGGTGCCCGCCGCCAGCGCGAACGTGAGCACCATCATGGTCGCATAGGCGACGACCGCGAGCGGCACCCAGAAGGCGACGGCGCCGGCAGTGCGCGACACGAAGAGGGCGATGCGGGAGCGGCCCGTGACGACGAGGTCGCGGAAGACCCCGCTCGACGTGTCCGCCGTGCCGGCCGTGGCGCCGACGATCGCGGCGCCGACCCCGCCGACCATCGTCAGCACCCACAGCCCTCGCTGCAGGTTCTCGGCCCCTCCCGCCGGCCCGTGGTGGGCCGGGTCGTTCAGATGGAAGCCGAGCACGATCCCGTAGAAGGCGGCGACGGCGCCGCTCGTGAGCACGATCGACCACCAGAAGAGCCCGCGGTGCTTGCGCAGCCGCAGCAGCTCTGCCCGGATCATCCGGACGTTCATGTCGGTACCCCCAGCTGGGTCGTGACCTCGAGGAACCGCTCCTCGAGCGAGATTCGGGCCGGCTCGAGCCGGTGCACCGCGATCGACGCGTCCACCAGCAGCCGGTTGAGGTCCGCGACCGCGGCGTCGTCGCGGTCGACCAGCTCGACGTGCAGGCCGCCGTCGGCCGCCTGCACGTGTGCGACCGCCGGATCGGCGGCCAGCAGCGCCGAGGCGGCCGCGTTGTCGTCGCACGCGATGAGGACGCGGGGGCGCGCGCCCGCCGACACGGCGGCGATCGGCCCCTGCGCGCGGATGCGGCCCCGGTCGACGATGGCGACGGAGTCGCAGATCTTCTCGACCTCGTCCAGGAGGTGCGAGGACAGGAAGACGGTCCGGCCCTCGGCGACGAAGTCGTGGACGAAGGCCCGGAACTCGAGGATCCCGGCCGGGTCGAGCCCGTTGGTCGGCTCGTCGAGGATCAGGAGCACGGGATCGGCGAGCAGGCAGCGGGCGATGCCGAGGCGCTGGCGCATGCCCATGGAGTACGTGCGCACCCGGTCGTCGGCGCGGTCGAGCAGGCCCATCCGGTCGAGCGCCGGGTCGATGCGAGCGTGCGCCTCGGGTGCGCGGCAGGCGGCGGCGACGGTGAGGTTCTCCCTCCCGGTGAGATGGCCATGGAAGCTCGGCTCCTCGACGATCGCGCCGACCTGTGCCAGAGCGGCCGTGCGCTCGTCGGGCACGGGCCGGCCGAGCAGGCGCATGCTGCCGGCCGTCGCCGGGGTGAGCCCGAGCAGCATGCGGATCATCGTGGTCTTGCCGGCGCCGTTCGGACCAAGGAACCCGAACGCGCTGCCCTGGGCGACGCGGAGGTCGACGCCGTCGACCGCGACACGGTCGCCGAACCGCTTGGTGAGACCGGTCGTCTCGACGACCCAGTCCCCGTCAGTGAGATGTGTGGTGTGCATGCGGCCCAGGCTAGGGGCCGCACCCGCCTGCCGCCTCGGCCGCAGGGGCGAACTTCCGCCTCATCCTCGAGGATGAGATCCGAGCGCCCGACGCCGGGTGTCTAGCCGCTCTGGGCTTCGTCGAGCGCGACGTCGGTCGCCATCGGCGCGACCGGGCGGCCCTCGAACTCCGTCGCCAGCACGACGACGGTCTTCGTCCGCTCCACCGACTCGAGCGCGCGGATGTCCCAGATCAGGTGCTCGAGCGCCCGCGTCGACTCGGCCCTGACCTTCAGCATCAGGCTCTCCTCGCCGGCGATGTGGTGGCACTCCTCGACCCACGGCATGCCCTCGAAGGCCTCCTCGAGGCTGCCGCGGGGGCCTGCGATCTGGGTGACGAGGATGAACGCGCTCACGCCCGCCCCCACCTTCTCCGGGTCGACGACGGCCCGGTAGCCGGTGATGACCCCGCGCGCCTCGAGCTTCTTCACCCGCTCGTGGACCGCGGCGGGCGAGAGCCCCACGTGCTGCGCGATCTGGGCGAAGGTCGACCGCCCTTCGACCTGGAGCACGCCCACGATCGCTCGATCGATGTCGTTCAGGTCTTTCACGTCCGAGGTGATGCGGAACCATACCCTGGGTACCCTCACGGCGTCGGCGAAACGGACCAGGGAGGACGCCATGGCGGTGCTCGACGAATCGGAGCTTCAGGAGAAGGTCGCGGGGATGCAGGGCTGGGAGGTGCGCGACGGCGCGCTCGAGAAGTCGTACGACCGCGGCGACTTCGACGGGTCGATGGCGTTCGTGAACAGCGTCGCCGACGCCGCCAACGCGGCCGACCACCACCCCGACATCTCGATCTCGTGGAACACCGTCACGCTGCGCTGGGTGAACCACAGCGCGGGCGGCATCACCGAGAAGGACATCGAGATGGCCGGCAAGAGCGATCAGCTGGCCGGCTGAACAAACGGGGTCAGACCCTTTTGTGCACGCAGGGCCTCAGGGGCCGGTGACGGTGAACCTGACCGGGGCCAGGCTGCCGGTACTGCGGCCGCCGGAAACGAGGATGTCGATCGGGTAGGTCCCCGCGGCGACCTCGGGAACGTGGATCGTGAGCCGGTAGGTGCACGGGTTCGGCGTGGGCACCGCGACGTCCAGGATCCGGAAGGCGGGGCCCGGTTGGGCCGGAACGGCCTTGGGCCGCGCGCCCGCCAGTTCGGGCCAGTGGCGGAAGCCGACGTTCCACCACCCCACCAGCGCGGTCGTCAGGGAGGCGTTCAGCGCCCCGTTCTCCCCGTACAGGGGCAACGTGCCGGTGATGGTCGCGTCGGTACCCGCCGGCCCGTGGGTGGGTGAGAGTCGCGGGGTGTACGTCGTGGGCTTCGGGCAGGTCGCGGCTGTGCCGGCATAAGCAGCGGCGGTCGACGGCCGGGGTGGGATCAACGCGGTCGACGCCGGGGCCGTCTGATGAGCCGAGCCGAAGCAGCCGGTCGCGGTTACCGCCAGGGCGAGCAGCATCACCGTCCAGGCACGCACATCGGTGAGTACGGGGTCAGGAGTGCTTTGCGTCCCGTTACTCGCCCTGCGCCGGCGGGCGGGCCGGCTGGGGCGCCGCCGCGGTCAGCGTCACGTCGACCTCGCGGATGCGGGGGCCGTCGATGGCGCTCACCTCGAAGCAGGCGCCGTCGAAGGCGACCGTGTCACCGACCCGTGGCACCCGGCCGAGCTCGCCGAACACGAAGCCGCCGATCGTGTGGTAGTCGTCGACGGGCAGGCTCTTGCCGAAGCGCTCGTTGAACTCGTCGATCGGGAACGACCCCACCAGCCGCACCCGGCCGCGTCCGATGCGCAGGATGCCGGCGTCGGGCAGGTCGAACTCGTCGCCGATCTCGCCGACGATCTCCTCGAGCAGATCCTCCAGCGTCACGAGCCCCTCCACCGAGCCGTACTCGTCGACGACGATCGCCAGGTGGTTGGACGTGCGCTGGAACTCGGCCAGGAGCTCGTCGAGCGGCTTCGTCTCGGGCACCATGATCGCCTCGCGCAGGATCGCGCGCAGATCGGTGCTCTCGAGCCCGCGCTCGTGCAGCGCCGAGAACAGGTCACGGACGTGGAGCACGCCGACGATGTCGTCGATCTCCTCCTCGAACACCGGGTAGCGGGTGAACGGGTGCGAGAGCACGAGCCGCAGCACCTCCTGCACCGGCAGGTCGACCGGGACGGCGATCACGTCGGGCCGCGGCACCATCACATCGACGGCGTCCTTGTCCGCGAACTCGAAGACCTTGTGGAGCATCTCCTGCTCCTCCTCCTCGAGCACGCCCTTCTCGCGGCTCGCGGTGACGAGCATCTTTAGCTCCTCCTCGGAGTGGACGAGCGTCACCCCGCTCGACGCGCTCACCCCGAACCACCGCAGCACGGCCGCGCTCGAGCGCACCAACACCCAGATGAACGGCCGGAAGATCACGTAGAACGAGCTGATCGGCCCGGCGGCGAACACGGCCACCCGCTCGGGGTGCTGGAGCGTGAACGACTTCGGCACGATCTCGCCCATCACGACGTGGAAGTAGCTCAGGATCGTGAACGCGACGATCACGGAGATCGTGGTCGCGACGCTCGTGTGCCAGCTCTCCGGGAGCAGGTCGAGCGGGCGCTCGAGGAGCCTGGAGACGACCGGCTCGCCGATGGCGCCGAGCGCCAGGCTGGAGAGGGTCACGCCCAGCTGGATGGCCGAGATGAAGCGCGGCGGCTGCTCGAGCAGCCGCAGCACTCGCCGGGCGCCCCGGCTGCCCTGCGCCTCGAGCTCCTGCATCCGCGTCCGGCGGACGGTGACGAGGCCGTACTCGGCCGCCACGAAGAAGGCATTTGCGGCCACGATGACGGCCACCGCAAGCAGCTCGAGTGCGGTTGTCATCGAGTACTCGGACCGTCGTCGCTCAAGCCTCGCCAGTATAGTCGGGGGGTCGTACGGCCTTGGAAGGCGAAGAACCGCTCAAGCGCGAGACGCAACTGCCGATTCACTGCAGCAGGGATCACCCCCAGACCGGCGAAAACCGGACGGCTGGCACGCGAGTGCTAACGGCCGCACCGATTTCTGCCGATACCGCCTAAACCCGAAGCTGGTCGATGCGACGAGTGGAGCACACGTGGCCGAGCCGATTACCTGTCTGATTGTCGATGATCATGAGGTCGTTCGTGAGGGCCTGCGCCTGGCGCTGTCCCGCACGGACAACATCCGCGTTGTCGGCGAGGCGTCGGACGGCAGCGCCGCCGTTGCGCTTGCCCGCCGCCGCCGCCCGAACGTCGTGATCATGGACGTCCGGATGCCCGGCACCGACGGTCTCCAGGCCGCGCGCGAGATCTCCTCCGAGGTCCCCGAGGCCTACGTGCTCATGTTCACGGCCTACGGCGAGCGCAGCCTGCTCACCCGTGGCCTCGAGGCCGGCGCCAAGGGTTACATCCTCAAGGAGGCGCCGCACCAGACGCTGGTGCGCGCGATCCAGAAGGTGGCCGGCGGTGACGGGTACGTCGATCCTGCGCTGATGCCCGCGTTCCTCACCAAGGAGCGCGAGAACATGCTGACCGCGCGCGAGCGCGAGATCCTGCAGCTCCTGGCCGACGGGATGTCGAACGCCGACGTGGCCGCGAAGCTCTTCATCAGCCAGGAGACCGTCAAGAGCCACGTACGGCATATCCTCTCGAAGCTGGAGGCGGATACCCGTACGCATGCAGTCGCCATCGCCCTCAGACAGGCCATCATCGATTAGTCCCGCCGATCCCGGGGCCCGCGCAGTCGCGGCGCCCACGCGGATCGTGCAGGTGGGAGGGCTGGCGGCGCTGTCCGTCGCGGTGACGGCGATCGCGTTCGCCCTCGCCGACGCGGCGTTCTCCGACCCCGTCGCCATCCTCATCGCCGGGGTGGCAGCCGTCGCCCTCGTCGGCGCGCTCGCGGCCCACGCCGTCCAGCGCGACGCCCGCCGGCTGCAGACGTCCGAGGAGTGGCAGCGGCGCCTGCGCGGCGAGCTGATATCGCAGGCCGCCTTCCTCGACGAGGTGGTCGGCAGCCTCGCCGCGATGACGTCCACCCGCGACGCCGAGGCGGTGCTGGCGGCGACCGCCGAGCAGGCCCATCGCCTGCTCCGGCCCGACGCCACCGTCGTCCTCGTCCCCTCCGGCGGGCGCGACCTGCGCCCCACCGTCGCCCGCGGGATCGCGCTCGGCCCGATCGCGAGCCTCGGCGTCGATCCCGGGAGCCCCGACTCGCTCCTGGCCGAGGCGGCCGCCAGCCGCACCCCGGCCGCCGGGCCTGTGAAGCCGGGCGGCGACGCGCTCACGAAGCATCTGCGCCCCGTCGCGGCCCTGGCCGTGCCGCTGGTCGTGCTGGACGAGCTGCACGCGCTGCTCGTGCTCTTCCGGCTCCAGGGCGAGGCCGGCTTCGGCCCGGCCGAGGTGGCCCAGGCGGTGCTCGTCGCCGACTTCGGCGCGAGCGCGGCCGCCAACGCCCAGCTGTTCCAGCGGGTCGAGTCGCTGCTCGCCCAGGCGCGCATGCGCGAGAGCGAGCGGGCCGAGCTCTCCCGCCGCATCCTCTCGGCCGAGCAGGACGAGCGCCGCAAGCTCTCGCTGTTCCTGCACGACGGCCCGCTGCAGGCCATGTCCGGCATCGCGATGATGCTCGACGCCGTCGCCGAGGACGCCACCGAGGGCGAGGTCGACTCGGCGCTGCGGGTGCTCGACACGGCCCGCGAGCGGCAGCGCTCGGTGATCCGGTCGCTGCGTGAGCTCTCCTTCGCGCTCGAGCCGTGGGTGCTGCGCGACCAGGGCTTCGTCGTCGCCATCCGTGCTCTCGCCGACGAGATGGAGCGCGGCCACGCGGTGTCGGTCGACCTCGACGTCGAGGCGGCCGGCGAGCTGCCGCCCGACGACCAGGTGTTCCTGTACCAGATCGTGCGCGAGGCGGTCCAGAACGCGGTCAAGCACGCCACCCCGCGGTCGGTGTCGGTCACCGTCTCCGGCACGCCGGGCGGCGGCTTCGAGGTGGTCGTCCGCGACGACGGCACCGGCTTCGCCGTCTCGCCCTCCGACGATGGCCTCCCCCATCACGGCATGACGGCGATGCGCGAGCGCGCCCAGATCCTGGGCGGGCGCCTGAAGATCGACTCCGTGCCGGGCGCCGGCACCGAGCTGCGCGTCTCGCTGCCGTCCCACGACCATGCCGATGTGGCGTAGGCAGAAGCAGTCCACCAGCCCCGTCGACGCGCTCGTCGAAGCCTGCGAGAACGGGCTCGACCTGCCGGCGGTGATGGCGGCCGTGTGCAAGGCCGTCTCGGAGTCGCTCTCGGGCGTCGCCACCGCCGCCTACGTGCTGACCGACGACGGCGCCAACCTGCGCCTGGCGGCCGGCGAGGGCGTCGACGAGCTCGACCCGCCCGAGCCGGACGGGCCGGTGCACATCGGCGACCGCTGGCTCGTGCCGCTGATCAGCGCACGGCGCACGGTCGGCTGCATCGTCACCCACGCCCCCGCCTACGCGGACCTCTCCGACATCCGCCTGATCGCCGTGCTGGCGGCCCAGGCGATCGAGTCGGCCCGGCTGTGGGAGCGGACCGGCCACAGCTCCGGCACGCAGGACGTGCTCACCGAGCTCTCGAACCACCGCGGCTTCGAGCGCGCCCTCGCCCGCGAGCTCGCCCGCGCCATGCGCAGCGGCGTCCCCGTGGCGGTGGCGATGGTCGATCTCGACGGCTTCCAGGAGGCGAACGAGCGCCGCGGCCACGCCGCCGGCGACGAGCTCCTGCGCACGGCGGCCCGCTGCCTGGCCTCGGGCGTGCGCACCTACGACAACGTCTCGCGGATCGGCCCCGACGAGTTCGGGCTCGTCCTCCCCGGCATGGAGCCCGAGGTGGCGCGGGCGCTGCTCGAGCGGCTCGCGGCGGCGTTCGCGTCGTCGGCGCAGGGCGCGACGGTCTCGGCCGGCGTGGCCGGCTTTCCCGCCGACGGCGACACCCAGGCCGAGCTCGTGCGGCTCGCGACCGGCGCCCTCTACTGGGCGCGGCGCGGCGGCGGCGGGCGGGCGGTGGCGTATGACTCCGAGGTGGTCGAGGCGCTCTCGGCCGAGGAGCGGGCCCGTCAGCTCGAGCGCGACACCTACGAGCGCACGATGCGCGCCCTCGAGGCCGCCCGCGGCCAGTCGGCCTCGTCGCGAGCCGTCAGCGAGTACGCCGGCCATATCGCCGCCGAGGTGGGCCTCTCGCCCGACCGCACCGACCGCGTGCGGCTCGCCGCGTTCCTGTACGACTCGACCACGCCGGGCGGCGACCGCGACGAGCGCGCCCGGGTCGCCTCCAAGGTGGTCGCGAACGCGCTCGACGCCGAGGCGGCGGAATGGCTGCTGGCCGCCCACGACATGAACCGCGAGGCCCCGATCGAGTCGCGCGTGATCGCGGTCGCGGCCGCCTTCGTCGAATCCGGCGGCCACCTCTCGAGCGCCGGCGCGGGCCGGGCGCTGGCGGACATGTGGCAGCGGCGCGACGAGTTCGATCCGAGCTGCATGCGCGCGCTCGAGACGCTGCTGGCCGACCAGGCCGCCGTGTGACGGCGCCGGGCCGGCAGCTGCTCGACCTCCACAACCACACCCACCATTCCTACGACGCCCAGATCCACCCGGCCGACTACGAGCGGGCGCACGCCGCGGGCCGCGTCGACGTGGTCGCGATCACCGACCACAACACGATCGCAGGCGCGCTCGAGCTGCGCACGCGGGCGAGCTTCCCGGTCATCGTCGGCCAGGAGATCGACACCGCCGACGGCGAGCTGATCGGCCTCTTCCTGGAGGAGCCGGTGCCGGCCGGGCTGTCCGCGATCGAGACGGCGGAGCGGATCCGCGCCCAGTGCGGCCTCGTCTACCTGCAGCACCCGTTCTACCGGCTCGTCCGCGGCCGGATGCACGACAGCGTCCGCGAGGAGCTGCGCGGCCGCGGCCTGCTCGACGTCGTCGAGGCGGCGAACGGCGGCCCGTTCACGGCGGCCGCGAACGCCCGGGCGCTGACCTGGGCGCGGGCCTGCGGCCTGCCCCACACCGCCTCGTCGGACGCGCACGAGGCCGCGATGATCGGCACCTGCCTGGTGTCGGCCCCGGCCGGGCCGGTGGACGCCGCGTCGCTCCCTGCGCTCCTGCGCGCGGCCACGCCGGTCGACCGGCGCACGTCCGCCGCGACCGCCCTGGCCGTCAAGGCCGCCGGCCGGATCGGCACGGCACTGCGCATCGCCGCCGGGCGCGAGCCGATGCGGCGGCGGGCGGGCTAGAGCCGCCTCAGACGCACGCGTTCTGCTGGTTCGACCACTCGAGCTGCACCGTGTAGTCGCCGAGCTTACGGGTCCGCCACGCGCAGATGTCCCCGATCTCGCCGTTCTGGTCGTCGTACCAGCCGTCGCCGGGCACGGGATCGGTGATCGCCTCGCACAGCTCGTGCGAGCTCGTGGAGGTGAGGGCGTCGAGCAGCGCGAGCCCGCCCGCGCAGCCGCTGCAGCCGGGGTAGGGCATGACGGCGTAGAAGACGTCCGCGCCGGTGGCGTTGTGGTACCCGCAGAACGCCTGGCAGGAGCGGCTGCCGCCCTGTGTCACCGTCACGTTCGGCGGCAGGTAGACGACGTAGAGCGTGTTCGCGGTCGGGCTCGGGAGGGTCTCTGCGCCGACCAGCTGGGCCAGCGCCTGCTGGATCTGGGCGTCGCTGACCGTCGTCCCGGGCGCCGGGTCGGTGACCGTCGTCGTGCCGATGTGGCTGCCGTGGCCGATCGTCCGGCCGCTGACGCTGTACTCGCCGAGCTGGTCGATCAGCTGGCTGGTGAGCACGAAGTCGAAGAAGCCGTTCAGCTGAGCCGCGAGCGCCGTCCCGTCGCTCCCCTGCCACCATGCGCCCCAGAAGACCGTGAACACCTCGACCGCCGTCAGGAGCGGGCCGCCGCGATAGGTCAGCTGCGGATCCGCAGCAGCGGCTGCGCCGTGTGCGGGCTGGCCCAGCTCGGCGACGCGGTGGACGGGAACGATCCGGATCGGATCGGGCGCGTAGCTGCCCTGCGCGTTGCCCATGCCCCGTAGGTGCCCGGAAGCGTGCCTGCTTCAACCGCTAGATCGTCACGCGCCGGCGCCAGAGCACGGCGAATGCGCTCGCGGCCAGCACGAGCACGGCCAGCGAGACCCAGATCTCGACCCGCTGGCCGAGCACGTAGGTGGTGTGGTCGATGCGGATCCGCTCCATGACGAGCCGGCCCGCCGCGTACAGGGCCGCGTAGAGCGCGAAGACCGTCCCCGGCCGGATGCGGCCGCCGACGCGGCGGGCGAACCAGACCAGGATCGCGAGCACGGCCAGGTCCCACAGCGCCTCGTAGAGGAAGGCCGGCTGGAACGCCCGTCCGGGCAGGTACGGCGGCACCGGATTGTCGATCCGGATCGCCCACGGCAGGCTGCTGGGATGGCCGTAGAGCTCCTGGTTCGCGTAGTTGGCGAAGCGGCCGATCGCCTGGCCGAGGACGATGGCGGGGGCGGCGCAGTCGGCCACGACCCAGAACGGCAGCCGCATCAGGCGGCACGCGATCGCCGCCCCGATCATCCCCCCGATGATGCCGCCGTAGATGCCGAACCCGCCCCGCCAGATGATGAACGCGTTCTGGGGGATCGCGGCGAACGGCTTCCAGTCGGTGACGACGTGCTCGACGCGCGCGCCGACGAATCCGAGCAGGACGGCGGCGATGGCGATCGGAACCACCCGCTCCGGGTCGAGGCCGCGGCGGGCGAACCCGCGCCGCGCCGTCCACACGCCCGCGGCGATCGCGACGACCAGGATCAGGCCGTACCAGCGCGGCTGGAAGCTGCCGAGCTTGAAGACGTACGGATCGCCGGGGCTGGGAAGCGACAGGAGCACGGGGCGCGGGCAGCCTACCGGCCCGCCCACGCCGCCTCTTTCATAGCACGCTAGACAATCTGCATTTCCTTCGCTATCACTGGAGCAGGAGCCGCAACGCGTTGTCGCGGCCGTCCCCCCACTCCGCCGGCCGCACGGCCGCCCGATGAACGGCATCCCCGAGCACCCTCCCCACCCCGAGCTGATCCGCGTGGCGCTGATGAGCGACCACCCCGGTCTGCGCGAGCTCTTCGAGCGCTCGGGGATGGTGCGCGTGGTCGACACCGTGCCGGACGTGCTCGTGTGGATGCTGCCGCACGACGCCGACGGGCTGCTCTCGGACGTGCTGGCCGCGCTGGCCGACCCGGCCGCGCCGGGCGTCGTCGTCCTCTCCGACCGGCATCCCATCCGCTGGTTCCAGGAGGCGCTCCGGCTCGGCGTCGACGACGTCCTCTGCCTGCCGCAGACGCCGCAGTCGCTGGGCATGGCCGCCGCCAAGGCGCGGGCCGCCCGGGCGCGCAGGATGCCGGTCGCGGCCGAGGGCCCGGCCGGCGGCGGGCATGTGTTCACCGTCTTCTCGACGAAGGGCGGATCCGGCCGCACCGTGATCGCCTCGAACCTGGCCGTGTGCTTCGCCCAGGCGGGGCTGCGCACGCTGCTGCTCGACCTCGACCTGCACTCGGGCGACTGCGCCCTCGTCCTCGGCCTGGCACCGCGGGCGACGATGCTCGACCTCGTCGCCGGCTCGGGGCCGATCGACGCCGAGGCGCTCGGCCGCGCCGTCACCCGCCACGTCAGCGGCGCCGACGTCCTGGCAGCGCCGGCGCGGCCCGAGGAGGAGGAGCTCGTCTCCGTCGAGCGGCTGGCGCAGCTCGTCGAGACCGCCCGGGAGGGCTACGACGCGGTGGTCATCGACGCCGCGGCGGCGTTCTCCCCCACCACGCTGCTCGCCCTCGACCACACCGACACGCTGCTCCTGGTCGGCGCGCCGGACGTGCCGGCGGTGCGGAGCGTGCGCATCGCGCTCGAGACGCTCGAGCTGCTCGAGCTCGACCTGCCCGACGTCCGCATCGTCATGAACCGGGCCGGCGCCGACGTCGGCCTCGACACCGCCGAGATCGAGGCCGCCCTGCGCCGCGAGATCGCCTACGCGCTGCCGTCCGACCGGGCGGTGCCGCTGTCGGTCAACCGCGGCCGCGCCGTGGTGGCCGATGACCCGCGCTCGAAGGCGGCCCGCTCGCTCCTGAGCGTCAGTCGCTCGCTGGTCGCGACGGTCGGCCGCTAGGCCGCCGAGTCGGTCCACGCACCAATAGGGGTCTGACCCCGCTTGGTGCACGCCATCGGCGCGATGGTACGGTGGGACGATGGCTGAGCTGCTGCAGCAGGCCGAGGTCGACGCCGGCACGGACGCGGCCCGGCAGGAGCGGTTCCCGGCCGGCGCCGGGATCACCTTCTCCGACCTCGAGGACGCCGGCGGCGAGGCGGCGCTCGACCGGCTGCGCGAGGCCGAGCCGGTTTCATGGCTGCCGGCGCTCGGCGGCTGGCTCGTCACGGGCCACCCCCAGGCACGCGAGGCGCTCAGCCCCCGGGCGGCGACGACCGTCGAGGCGGAGCAGAACCTGGTGCGGGCGTCGCTCGGCCGCATGATGCTCACATCAGACGCGGACGAGCACTCGCGCATGCGGGCGCCGTTCGAGCGCCCGTTCCGGATGCGCGAGGCCACCGACCTCTTCGGCGCCGCCATCGCCCGGACCGCCGCCGGCCTCACCGACGCGATCGGGCCCGCCGGTGAGTGCGAGCTCGGCGCCGACTTCGCCGCGCCCTTCGCGATCGCCATGGCGGGCCGGATCCTCGGCCTCTCGCTCGGCGACGCCCGCCGCATCGACGCCTTCTACGACGCCTTCGCGGGCGCCATGAGCTACGACGGCAACCCGGAGCCGCAGCGGCTGGCGGACGCAGCCCGGGCCGAGCTGGACGCGATCCTCCACGCCGAGCTCGGCCGCTGCCGCTCGACGCCGGACGCCTCGGTCACCTCGCAGGTCGCGAACGACCCCGGCGCCGGGATGACCGACGCCGAGATCGCGTCCCAGCTACGCGTGATCATGTTCGGGGCGATCGAGACGATCCAGGGCGCCGTGATGAACACGATGTTGCTGCTCCTGCGCCACCCGACCGCGCTGGCGGCGGCGCGAGCCGACCGGGCCGTCCTCGCGGGCGCGGTCGACGAGGCGCTGCGGATGATCCCGCCGGTCGCCTTCATGGAGCGCTGGACGCAGGCGCCGCTCGAGATCGGCAGTGTCGCGATCGGCGCCGGCGAGTTCGTCGGCGTGTCCGTGATCGCCGCGAACCGCGACCCGGCGGTCTTCGCCGATCCGCTGCGGTTCGACGTCGGCCGCGGCAATGCCCGACACGCGCTCAGCTTCTCCTTCGGCGAGCACCACTGCGTCGGCGCCCACCTGGCGCGGCTCGAGACGGTGACGGCGGTCGGGCAGCTGCTCGCGGCCCTGCCGGATGCCGAACTGGTGGAAGTCGACGAGCCGAGCGGCTTCGCGTTCCGGCGGCCGCAGCGGCTGCGGCTGGCGTGGGCGCCCTAGCGGCGCGCCGCGCCTACTCCATCCGGACGGTGGTCGTCGACTTGAGGGTGCCCGAGGCGACGACGAGGCCGAGCAGGTTGATGCTGTACGGGTAGGTGACCGTGACGGTCACGTTCTGACCCGTCGTCCACGGCTGGCCCGGCGAGACGCTGACCGCGATCTGGTTCTTGTCGAGCCACCAGGTCGCGTTCTTGGCCGTCGTGATGACGTCGGACACGCCGGACGCGTCGCTGCGCGAGACGAGCGCCTTGCGGCCGCCGTCGCGGGCGGCGTTCGTCACCTGGATGTAATCCGCGTAGGTCTGCCCGAACTGGTAGATGCCGAGGATCAGCAGCAGGAGCAGCGGCAGGATGAGCGTGAACTCGACCATCGCCTGACCGCGGCTGCGGCGGTCGCCAGCTCCGGCTTCGGTGGTGGCGGGGGGTTCGGTTCCAGGCTGGGACATGCGGGGCTACCTCGGCGGGCCGTGGGCTCAGGCCGCTCGTCTGGCCTGAGGGATGCGTGCAGCGGAACGCTTGGCGAACGTCCAATATGCGTCATCGGCAGTCCGCGGCTCGGACTTGAGCGAATTGGCGGCCGCCTCGCCGAGGTCATCGCGCAGGGCGCCGAGGTCGGTCGCGGGCCGCGCGTGCCCCGCCAGGCGGGCGAGGACGCGCTCGAGCACGGCCTGGGCGGCGGCGGGCACGCTGATGAAGTAGCAGCCGGCGGTGTAGACGTCAGGGCTCGGCGAGTGGACGCGGACGATGCGGATCTCGGCGGTGAACTCGCCCTCGAGGAACCGGGCCGTGAGCGCCATCCGGTCGCCCTCGCGCAGGCGGTTTTCGGTCAGGTTCATCGCGCCGCCGGCGTCGCTCAGGTCGGTGAGCGTCACCGGGATGACCTCGTCCGGCACGACGCGGTCGCAGATGACCGCGCGCAGCGACGCGGCGGAGCTGACCGCGAGCCGCTCGGTGCGGCGGCGGTAGCCGTGCGCCGAGACGCCGACGACGCGCAGGATGAGCGACGCGCGGGACTGCGAGCGGAACTCGGCCTCGTCGATGACCGCGTCGACCTGGATCGGCTGGCCGTCGTGCGAGAGCCGGCACGAGATCGCCATGCCGCCGGCGACCGACAGGCGCGGGCCGCTGCCGGTGACCGTGTTGCCGTCGCTCGCGATCGTCCAGATCTCGATCGTCTCGCCCCGGTCCGTGTCGACGTCGAACGCGGAGGCTTCCACGAGCAGGGCTGCGGCCTCGGCCGCGGTGGGCAGATTGTGCGACGGCGTATCGGACATCACGGGGAGGTCGTTCGGGGTAGGGACCTCAAGCCCCGTGATCGGCCGCATATGCGGGGGGATTAGGCGGCGGTGCGCGGAATCACGGCCGGACGGGCACGACCAGCACCGGCACCCGGGAGAGGTGCAGGAGCCGGTGCGGCACCGAGCCCAGCACGGCGCCGGTCAGCGGGCGCTCGCCATGCGTGCCGACGACGATCATGCGCGCCTTCCGCTCGCTCGCCACCTGCAGCAGCGCCTCGGCCGGGCGCGCGTCGACGACGACCGCCTCGGCATCCTCGACGCCCTGCCTGCGGATGGCCGAGAGCGCCTCCTCGGCCCAGTCGTCGCCCATCTGGCGCGCCAGCTTCTGGCGGTCGGAGTGCTCCCCGGCCGGGTGGACGCCGGCGCCGAACGCCACCACGATCCCGTCGCCGTGGGCCTTCGCGCTCTCGACCGCCGCGGTGAGGGCCGCGTTCGCGCACGCCGAGCCGTCGTAGCCGAGCACGAGCGATGCCATCAGTCCGGCGCCCCTTCCCTCGACGGCGTGGTCGAGCTGCGGCGCGACCCTATCAGGCGGGAACGGCGCCGCCGGACACCTGCGCGTACACCTCGTAGCGGTGCGAGCCGGTGGGCTTGGGCCGGTTGCGGCCGGGATCGGCGGCCCGCCGCTCTCCGACCCTCGCGAACATCGCTTCGGCCGTCGCCTCGTCCGCGAAGAGCATCACGCTCAGCCGCTGCCCGGTCTCGCGGTCGACGAGCCAGAGCCCCTGGACGCCGGCGGTGGCTGCGGCGGCGGGCACGACCTCGTCCTGCACGTGGGCGATGCCGTCCTCGAGATCCGAGGGCGAGTCCTCGAACGTGATCACCTGCGCGTACATGGAAACCTCCTCCGAAGATTGTACGTATGCGAACAGTTGGCTTGGGTACGATATCGCCGTGGCGACGAAGACGCAACCCGTCCCCGAGCACTGGGCGGCATGGCAGATGTTCTTCGAGGCGCACGCGGCCGTGTGCGCCCGGCTCGAGGCGGCGCTCCAGACGAGCCACGGCCTCTCGCTGCGCTGGTACGACGTGCTGCTGCAGCTGCACGCCGCGCCGGGGGGGAGGCTGACGATGCGCGAACTCGGCCGGGCCGTCGTGATCTCGAAGAGCGGGCTCACCGGCCTCGTCGACCGGATGGCGCGCGCGGGCCTCGTCGAGCGCAGCGGCGACCCGGACGACCGCCGCGTCGTCCACGTGACGCTGACGCCCGCCGGGGACGCCGTCTACCGGCGGGCACGGGCCGATCACCGCGCCGCCGTCGCCGAGCATTTCCTGGGCCACCTCTCCGCTGACGAGGCGGGCGTGATCGAAGGGGCGCTGCGCCGGGTACGGGACGAGAACGCGGGCTGAAAGAGGGAACCCCTAAAACCGGAGCGAACTTGAACCGGATGCCACCCCGTGGCGAGAAACCACCGTTCGAGCCGCCGGTCGCGCGGATCGCCGCCGAGCACCTCGAGCCGGCGCTCGGCGTGTTCGAGGCTGCACAGGCGCTCTTCACGCACGACGACGTCGCCGAGATGCTCGCGGTGCTCGCGCGCAGCCTGTGCGAGCTCGTCGACGCGAAGGCGTGCATGGTCTCCTCGATCGACATGGACGCCGCGGCCGTGCGCGACCTGGCCGGCTACGCGCGGCCGCCCCACGCCTGGGACGCGGCCGCCGAGGAGTACCTGCTCGAGGACTACCCGAGCACGGCCGACGCGGTCGAGCAGGGCGTGCCGGTCGTCGTCCGGGTCGACGAGGCCGACGCCGACCCCTCCGAGGTCCGCCGGGTGCGCCAGCTCGGCTTCCGCTCGCTGCTCATGTTCGCGCTCACGGTCGAGGACGAGCCCTACGCGCTGATCGAGATCTACGACACCCGGCAGCGCTCGTTCGGCGGCGTCGAGGTGCGGCTGTGCCGGGCGCTCGCCGCCGAGGCCGGCAAGGTCGTCGAGCAGAAGCGGATGGGCGAGCGGCTCGAGCAGGCCTACTTCGCGACGCTCGGCGCGCTGGCCGCGGCGCTCGAGGCCAAGGACGCCTACACGAACGACCACGCGATCGAGATCGCCGACCTGGCCGGCGCCGTGTGCGACCAGCTGCGGATCGCGCCGGCCGACGCCCGCCTGATCCGGCTCGGCGCGCTCCTGCACGACATCGGCAAGATCGGCATCCCCGAGTCGATCCTGCGCAAGCCCGGCCCGCTCTCAGCCGAAGAGGCCACCGTCATGCAGCGCCACCCCCAGATCGGCGCGCGGATCCTCGAACCCGTCCCCCACTTCGCCGAGCTCGTCCCCCTCGTCCGGGCGAGCCACGAGCGCTTCGACGGCGCCGGCTACCCGGACGGCCTGGCCGCCGAAGGCATCCCGCTCGGCTCCCGCGTGATCGGCGTCTGCGACGCCTTCCACGCGATGACCGAGGACCGGGTCTACCGCAAGGCGCTGCGCCACGACGAGGCCGTCGCCGAGATCGAGCGCTGCTCCGGCACCCAGTTCGACCCCGACTGCGTGCGGGCGCTCCTCGAGGTCGTGCGCGCCGAAGGCTGGGCCGACGCCGAGCGCGAGCACGTCGTGCAGCCGCCTGAGGCGGAGGCGTAGGCCCCGCAGTTCCGGGCGGGTTTGCCTGCTGGAACTGGCACTTGTCGCCAGCAGCATGCGACAAGTGTCAGTTCATGCGTCCTGAAAGTGGCGCGAAACCCGCTGCCCACCGACTCCGCCTGCCGGTACCGCCCGAGCCGCTACGGCCCGAGCCGCTCAGCCACCATCCGCAGCGCCCGCTCAAGGCGCTCGGCGTTGCCCGGCATGTGCGGCCACGGGCTCGCGCCCGACGGGTGCGGCAACGCCAGCAGCGGGCGGCCGTCCGCGATCTGGAGCTCGGCGCCCACCGCGTCGTCGAGCCGGACGCCCGGCGCCAGCTCCTCGAGCGCCAGCGTGCCGACCGAGAGGACGACCGGCGCGGGCACGAGCTCGAGCTCGCGCCGCAGCCAGGGCACGCACTCGCGCACCATGGCCGGCGACGGACGGATGTCGCTGCCGCCGCCGGGCCGCTTCCCGGGGAAGCAGCGCACGACCGCGGCGACGTAGAGGCGGCCGTAGAAGGACTCCTCGTCGCCGAGGCCGGCGGGCGCGAGCCACTCGCGCAGCCGCCGACCCGCAGGCCCGCTGAACGGCGTCAGGTTGTCGGCCTCACGGATGCCGGGAGCCTGCCCGACGAGGATCGCGTCGGCGTCGCGGCTGCCGCTCACGACCGGCATCGACTCCACCCGGATCCCGGCCGCGACGCACCTCCGGCACGGCCGCAGGGCACGCTGCAGCGCGTCCAGATCGGGAAGCCGCCCGCGCTCGTCCACCCTTGTAGTATCCGCGGCCGTGAATCGCGCCGGACGCAACCCCTTCCCGTTCGCGGCCGAGTACCAGTACTCGCAGTCCGTGGTCACCGAGGGCGAGCTCGTGTTCACGGCCGGGCAGGGCGGCTTCGGCGCGGACGGCGCAGTCGTCGACCCGGACGACGCCGAGGCCCAGATCCGGCGGGCGTTCGCGAACGTCGCCGCGGTGCTCGAGGCCGAGGGCGCGTCGCTTCGGACGATCGTGAAGATGACCGTGTACCTCGCGCGCGCATCCGACTACGACGCGTTCAAGCGCGTCCGCGGCCAGCTCTTCGCCCCGCCCTACCCGGCGTCGACCGCGATCGTGGCGGGCGGGTTCCTGTTCGATGGCATGCTGGTCGAGATGGACGCGGTCGCCCGCGTCGGGGAGGAGCGCGCGTGAGCGCTGCCAAGGTCTATCTGTCGACGGACATCGAGGGCACCGCGGGGATCGTCGACTGGGGCCAGGTGCTGGGCCCGAGCTCGGAGTACGAGGTCGGCCGGCGGCTGCTCCTCGCCGAGATCAACGCCGCCATCGACGGCGCCGGCGAGGCC
Organism: Gaiellales bacterium; assembly: GCA_036273515.1. Classification (GTDB taxonomy): domain Bacteria; phylum Actinomycetota; class Thermoleophilia; order Gaiellales; family JAICJC01; genus JAICJC01. The sequence goes on along the minus strand of DASUHM010000062.1, from coordinate 39,452 downwards.
GGCGCGACCGACTTCCTGGTGAACGACGCCCACGCCACGATGGCGAACCTGCCGCCGGCGGCGATCCACCGCGAGGCCTCCTACCTGTCGGGCCGCTACAAGCCGCTCTACATGATGGAGGGCCTCGACCAGAGCTTCGACGCCGCGTTCTTCATCGCCTACCACGGCTCGATCGGCCACGAGCGCGCGATCCTGGCGCACACGTACAACCCGGGCGCGATCTGGGAGGTCAAGCTGAACGGGGCGATCGTCGGCGAGAGCGCGCTGAACGCCCTGGTCGCGCTCCACCACGGCGTGCCGGTCGCCCTCATCAGCGGCGACCAGGCCACCGCCGACGAGGCCCGCACCTTCGCGCCGGCGATCGAGGCGGTCGTCGTCAAGCGGTCGGTGAGCCGCTTCGCCGCCGAGAGCCTGCATCCGCGCCGGGCCTGCGAGCTGATCCAGGCGGGCGCCCGCGCCGCGATCGGACGGCTGGACGACATCGGGCCGCCGCAGATCGACCTGCCCGCCACGCTCGACATCACGTTCCTCACGGCCGACATGGCCGAGGCGGCGACGGCCATCCGCGGCGTCGTCCGCTCCTCCCCGCGGTCGATCGCCGTGAAGGACGACGACCCGCTCCAGCTCTACCGCACCTTCGTCACCATCGTCGCGCTGACGCGGGGCGTCGAGGGGTGAGCGCCGGGCCGGGAACGATCTCCCGGCAGACGCTCCGCTTCGGCGCGCCGGCGCTGCGGCACCTCGAGTGGCCGTACTTCGACGCCCGCGGCGCGCAGGACGGGCCGCACCTGGCGATCATCGCCGGGATCCACGGGTGCGAGTACTCGTCGATCTCCGGGGCCGTCGAGCTCATGCGCGGGCTCGACCCGGCCGAGCTGCGCGGGCGGGTGACCGCGGTGCCGATCGTGAATCTCGAGTCCCACCGGCAGCGGACGCCGTTCGTTTCGCCCGCCGACGGCAAGAACCTGAACCGGTGCTTCCCCGGCGACCTGCGCGGGACGTACTCCGACCAGCTCGCGTATCACGTCCACGACGAGGTGATCGCCCCGGCGGACGCCCTGGTCGACCTGCACGGCGGCGACATGGTCGAGGCGCTCGAGCCGTTCGCGCTCTACGACGGCTCGCCGGTCGAGGAGACCGCGCGGGTGATGGCGGTCGCCTTCGGCCTGCCCTACATCGTTCGCACCGAGCGCGAGGGCGCGCCGATCGGCGGCACGACGAGCGCGGCCGCGGCCGACGTCGGCGTGCCCGCCATCACCGCCGAGGTCGGTGGCTGCGGCCTGCTCGAGGCCGATGCGGTCGCCGCCCACGTCGCGGGCTGCCGCAACGTCATGCGCGCGCTGGGGATGCTCGAGGGCGTGGTCGAGCCGGCCCCGAAGCCCCAGCACACCGTCGACCGCTTCATCTGGCTGCGCTCCGAGAAGGCGGGCTGGTGGCAGCCGTCGGTGCGGGTCGGCGACGAGGTGCCCGCCGGCGGCCGGCTGGGCGCCGTGCTCGATCCCTACGGCGACGAGCTCGAGACGATCGAGGCGCCCGAGAGGGGCGTGCCGCTCTTCATCACCTCCAGCCCGGCGGTGACCGACGACGGCCTCCTGCTCGGCCTGGGCGCCGGCATCAAGCCGCTGGCTGAACGCACCAAACGGGGTCAGACCCCATTTGGTGCGGGGGAAGTTCCGCAGTAGCGCACGCACCGTGGAGGCTCCGACGCGGTGGGCCTGGAGGTTCACGAGCACACCGTCGGGATACACACCGCTCACTTCCGTGAAGCGCCGCCAGATGCGCCACGCGATGTGGTGCATGCGGATCGTCCGCTCCGGGGGCCCGCTCCCGAGCATCTCCGCGGAACCCGGCAGGCTGCTGAAGGCCCACGCACCAAAAGGGGTCTGACCCCGCATGGTGCGTAACCGGTGCGTTGCACCGGGTATTCATGGCGCGTAGTGCACCGCGCGGAAGCGCCAGGTGGCCGCCAGCCAGCGCGGGATCGCGTCGGCCAGCGCGCGGTCGAGATCGCTGCCCCGCTCGGCCTCGACCACCCACCATGAGACGAGCGCGTCGGTGCCGGGCGGGCAGCCGGCGTCCGGCGGATCGATGTAGACGCAGCCCAGGAGCTCCGTCTCGCCGGCGTCGAGCACGGCGTAGTTGAACGTCTCCTGGGCCGCGATCTCGACCTCGTGGTGGACGAGATCCGCGCGATCCTGCTCGAACGTCATCGTCTCGGGCGGCCACCCCCAGGCCTCGCCGTAGCGCCCCCAGAGCGACGCCCGCGAGCCCATCACCGCCGGGTAGTCGATGTCGGCGTCCGAGCCCCGGATCGGCCGCAGGTGGTGGCCGGTCTCAAGGTCGAGCCGCGACGGCGTCTCGAAGCCGTCCGGCAGCCAGCCCACCCTAGCGCCAGCCGGACGCGATCAGGTCGCGCACTTCCTCGACCCCGGCCTCCCACACGGCCCGCCAGTCGGCCTCCGGCCGGCCGTAGTCGCCGCCGTAGGAGCCGTCGCCGAGCAGCTCGCGCACGCCCGCGGGATCCGAGACGCGCAGCCGCCCCGCATCGACCGGCGTCTTGTGCCCTTCCGGCACCTCGACGCCCTCCACCTCCGTCCAGGGGAACCGCTCGAGCCAGGAGGCGTGCGACGCGTCGGGGTCGATCGACTGCACGATCGGCCACACCCGTGGCCCGTTCCACCAGCTGTGGAAAAGCACCTGGCAGTCCGGCCGTGCCGCCATCAGCTCGGGGGCGACGCCGGCCGCAGGCGAGTTCCCGCCATGGCCGTTCACGATCACGATGCGGCGGAAGCCCTGGTCGTGCAGCGACTCGAGCAGCTCGCGCACGACCGCCACGTAGGTGTGGACGGTCAGGGTCGGGCTGCCCGGATACGCCGCGAAGTAGGGCGTCAGGCCGTATGGCAGCGAGGGCAGCACCGGCACGCCAAGCGGCTCGGCCGCCTCGACCGCCACCCGCTCGGAGAGGATCGCATCGACCCCGAGCGACAGGTAGCCGTGCTGCTCGGTCGAGCCCAGCGGCAGGACGATGCGCTCGTCCCCCTTCAGGTACTCCTCGATCTGCATCCAGGTGCAGTCGTGCACTCTCATCGCGGCGCCACCTCCTCGTATCCCGCCGCCACCGAGAGCAGCAGGGGCTCGCTGTCGGCCACCGACATGAGCTGCAGACCCGCCGGCAGGTCGTCCTCGGCGAGGCCGCACGGCAGCGTCACGGCGGGAATCCGGGCCAGGTTGCACGGCCCGGTGAAGCGGGCCTCGACGTCGCCGTCGGGAGTGCCGAACGGCGGATCCTCGGGCGGCGCTACGTAGGCCATGGTCGGGCCCGCCAGGATGTCCGCCTCGGCGAACGCCCGCGCGAACCCGGCGGTCACCCGGTCGGCGTCGGCGAGCGCCTCTCGGTACTCGGGCTCGGTGATGCGCGACGCCAGGTCGAGCAGCGCCCGCGTACCCAGGCCGTAGCGCTCGCCCTCGGCCTTGTAGAGGTCGCCGTGCACGTCCCAGGCCTCGCGCAGCACGATCGTGCCGAGCGCCGCGTCGGCGACGGCGAGCTCGGGGATCTCGACGTCGACGAGCTCGTGCCCGAGTCCGGCCAGCGCCTCGATCGCCTCGGCGACACACGCGCGCACGAGCGGGCGCACGTCGGGGTCGTCGAGCTGGCTGCGAACGACGCCGATGCGAAGGGCACCGACACGCTCGATCGGGCACGGCCGCGCCTGCAGCACCTCGAGCAGGCGGGCGGCGCCGGCGACCGTGGTCGCGAGCGGCCCGATCCCGTCGCACGTGCGCGAGAGCGGGAAGAGCCCCATTGCCGGGACAGACCCCGTGGTCGGCTTCACGCCGACGATGCCGCAGTAGGAGGCCGGGACGCGGATCGAGCCGCCGCTGTCCGTCCCCACGGCCGCGTCGCACACGCCGGCCCCGACGAGGGCCGCCGATCCGCTCGACGAGCCGCCGGCCGTGCGCTCCGGATTGCGCGGGTTGTAGGTCATCCCGTAAGCCGGGTTGACGCTGCCGGCGCCGTACTCGAGCAGGTTCGCCTTGCAGAACACGTCTCCCCCGGCCGCGCGCACGCGGGCGACCGCCTCGGCGTCGGCCTTCGCCGCCGGCGGAACGCCGACCGTCGAGGCGTTCGTCGTCACGAAGCCGGCCACGTCGATGTTGTCCTTGATCGCGATCGGCCGGCCGTGCAGCGGCCCATCCGCGGCCCGGTCCGGCGCCGGCACCGTCGCGATGATCGCGTTCAGCGGCCGGCCCAAGCGCTCCATGCGCTCGTAGGCGGCAAGCAGCTCGAGGTTCGCGCGCTCGCACACGCGGCGGCCGTCCTCGATCGCCCGGATCAGCGCCGCTGTCTGGCGCACGAGCGGCCCGTCGAGCACCTCGAGCATGTTCTCGACCTCGGTCTTGCGGTGCCGCACCGCCAGGTCGCGGTAGATGCCCGAATGCGTCTTCGCCGACCCACGGTTGAACTCGATCAGGCGGTCGATCGAGCCGTCCAGGTCGGCCGGGTCGAAGCCGTCGAAGGGCTCGGGCGTCGCCGTGGCCGCCGAGAGCACCTCGCGCGCGAGGGCCAGGTAGAGCGGCCGGTAGCGCGGCTCGGCCAGGGCATCGGCGATCGAGAGGTCGGAGACGGCCGTCGCGAAGAGGATCGCGCCGTAGGCCTCCTTCGACCACAGGAAGCCATGGATGTTGGCGGTCTGGCGGGCGTCGGCGATGTCGGCGACGAGGCCGCGCACACGCTCCGTGTCGGCCCCGTCGAGCTCGCCGATCCAGAACGCGGCCCGGTTGCCGCGCATGATCCGGCCGGGGCCCATCACGTCGGCACCGAAGTTCACGAACGCGCCCACGACCCGCTCCCGCCCGACCGCCGCGGCGATGGTGTCCTCGTTGAACCCGTTCTGGAGCGAGACGACGAACCCGTCCGGGGCCAGCCGCGGGCCGAGCTGCGCCACCGCCCCGGCGGTGTGGTGCGCCTTCACGGCCAGGAGCACGGCGCCGAGCCCGTGGGGCAGCGCGTCCGGCGCGATCGCGCGAGCCGGCACGGTGTATTCCTCCACCGGTCCCTCGATGCGCAGGCCGTCCGCGTTGATCGCCGCGACGTGGTCGGCGTCCGCGTCGCACAGGAGCACCTCGTGGCCGTCGCGGATCAGCCCGGCGGCAACCGTGCCGCCGATCGCACCCGCCCCGATGACGGCATAGCGCATTGTCCGATCCTACCGCGGGGCCGGAGCGCCTTCATCGCTTCACCACATGGACGCCATCCGCCGAGCGTGGGATACTTGCGCCCCCCTGCAAGGAGCTCGCATGAAAGTCACCGCCCCTGTTGTGCTGCTCATCGTGTGTCTCGTCGCTCTCGCGGCCGGATGCGGTGGATCCGGCGGAGGCAGCAGCGGTGGCGGCTCCGGCAGCAGCGCGGGCACGCCGCAGCACGGTGGCAACATCACCATCGGCTGGTCGGCGGAGCCACAGTCGATGGACAAGGAGAACGTCTTCGACAACCAGTCGATCTGGGTGCTCGAGCAGATCATGGAGCCCCTCTACACCGTCAGCCCCGACGGCAAGAGCGTGAAGCCGTGGCTGGCGAAGTCCGTCACCCTCTCGCCCGACAAGCTGACGTACACCTTCCACCTGCGCCCGGGGGTGGAGTTCTCGAACGGCAAGAAGATGACGTCGGCCGACGTCAAGTTCTCGATCGACCAGACGACGAAGACGGGCTCGCAGGGCTGGGGCTACCTCAACTCGGCGATCAAGGACATCCAGACGCCGAATCCCGAGACGGTCGTCATCCACACCAAGTACAAGTGGGCGCCGTTCATGGCCGATATCGCGCTCTTCGCGAACGGCATCGTGCCGAACAACTACGGCGGTGAGACGGCCAAGGAGTTCTACACCCACCCGATCGGCACCGGCCCGTTCATGTGGGGCCACTGGACGCACGGCCAGGAGATCGTGCTCAAGCGCAACCCGCACTACTGGCAGAAGGGCAAGCCGTACCTCGACCAGATCACGTTCCTGACGGTCACCGACACGAACACCCGCCAGCTGCAGCTGCAGGGCGGACAGGAGCAGATCGACCAGTTCCCCGATTGGCAGACCGTCAACACGCTGAAGAGCACGCCCGGGATCACGATGTCGCTGTTCAACTCGACGCGCACGGACTACACGATGATGAACGAGCGCTACGCGCCGCTCGCCGACGTGCACGTGCGCCGCGCGATCAGCTACGCGATCGACCGCAACGCGATCATCAAGTCGGTGCTGTTCGGCCACGGCCAGCCGGCGAACTCGTTCATGCCGCCGCAGGTGCCGTTCTACGACCCGAAGTCGCCGGGCCTCCAGTACAACCTGGCCCAGGCCAAGGCGGAGATGGCCAAGTCGAAGTTCCCGAACGGGTTCCCGGTGCAGATGCTGGTCGGGGCCGGGGTCGCCGACGAGAAGTCCATCGCCCAGATCTACCAGCAGGAGCTGGCCAAGCTCGGCATCAAGGTCACCCTGAAGCCCGTCGACCCGAGCGTCGAGTTCTCGGACGAGCAGGAGTTCAAGTACCAGCTCGGCCTGAGCTACTGGACGATGGACATCGCCGACCCGGACGAGCTGGTCACGTTCGCCGTCGTTCCGAGCGCGGGCGCGAAGTCGTTCTACACCGACTACAACAACCCCGACGTCATCAACTGGACGCACACCGCGGAGAAGACGTTCTCGGCCAGCGGCCGCCAGGAGCTCTACTCGAAGATCCAGGCGCAGGCGGCCCAGGACGCATTCATGGTGTTCATGTACTACTCGCCGTACCGGTACGCGTACACGAACAAGCTGCACGGCTTCTTCGTCTACCCGACCGGCAACTTCCATATGGAGGACGTCTGGCTGTCCCACTAGCCGGCATCTGAGGGCACCCGGAAACCAAACGTGGACCGGTTTGCATACATCCTGCGCAGGCTCGTGCAGGCGATCCCGGTGCTGTTCGGCGTCACCCTGATCGTGTTCTTCATGATCCACCTGGTCCCGGGCGACCCCGCCCGGACGATGCTGGGCGTGCACGCGACCCCCGGTCGCGTCGCCGCCCTGCACCGTGAGTGGGGGCTCGACCGGTCGGTGCCGGAGCAGTACTGGCTATACCTCAAGCGCCTGCTCCACGGCAACCTCGGCACGTCGCTCTTCTACCGGGTGTCGACGGCGTCGCTGATCCGGGGCCGGCTGCCGGTGACGCTGTGGCTGATCGCCTACGGAACGTTGCTCTCGATCGTGATCGCGCTGCCGCTGGCGACGCTCGCGGCCACGCGCAAGGACAAGGCCGCCGACCAGGCCGTCCGCGCGGTGCCGCTGGTCGGCCTCGGCTTCCCGCCGTTCTGGCTCGGGATCATGCTGCTGCTGGCGTTCGGCCTCCACCTCGGCCGGCTCTTCCCGGTCGGCGGCTACGGCACCGGCTTCATCGGCCACCTGCACTCGATGTTCCTGCCCGCGCTCACGGTCGCGCTCGGGATCTCGCCGCTCCTGATCCGCTCGCTGCGAGCGAGCCTGCTCCAGGTGCTCGAGTCCGACTACGTCACGACGGCCCGCTCGAAGGGGCTCTCCGAGCGGCGCGTGCTCGCCCGCCACGCGCTGCGCAACGCCGTCGTGTCCACCGTGGCCGTCCTGGGCGTGAACATCGCGTTCCTGGTCGGCGCCACCGTGGTCATCGAGCAGGTCTTCGCCCTGCCCGGGATCGGCCAGCTGATGCTGAACTCGATCTTCCAGCGCGACTTCCCGGTCGTGCAGGGCGTCACGCTCGTGTTCGGGATCATGGTCGTGCTGGTCTACCTGGCCACCGACGTGCTCCACTCGTTCCTCGACCCGCGCGTGAGGTTCGACTGATGGCCATCGCCGTCGCCGAAGGCGCACTCGACGAGGTCGCCGAGCACCGGGGCGGGTTCCGCCGGCGCTGGTACCGCACGCCCGCGTTCGTGGCCGGCGTGCTCATCCTGGGGACGATCGTGGCGGCCTGCCTGGCCGCGCCGCTCCTGACCAGCCAGAGTCCGACCCACCAGGACCTGAACAACATCCTGGCGAGCCCGTCGGCGAAGCACCCGCTCGGCACCGACCAGCTCGGCCGCGACCTCTTCTCGCGCATCCTCTACGGCGGCCGCGTCGACCTGCGGGTCGCCTTCCTGGCCGTGCTCCTGCCGTTCCTGATCGGCACGACGCTGGGCTGCATCTCCGGCTACTACGGCCGGTTCTACGACACCGCGATCATGCGGCTGGTCGACGTCATGGTGGCGATCCCCTTCTACGTCCTCGTGATCGCGCTCGTGTTCGCCCTGGGGGCGGGCGCGCGCAGCATCTACATCGCGATCACGTTCGTCGGCTGGGTGTCGTACGCCCGCATCATCCGCGGGGAGACCCTCGTCGCCAAACGCCAGGAGTACATCCTGGCCGCCCGGGCGGCCGGCTTCCGCGACAGACGCATCATCACCCGCCACCTCCTGCCCAACGTGATCACGCAGGCCATCGTCTACGCGATGTCCGACATCGTCCTCGACATCCTCGCCATCGTCACGCTCGGCTACCTCGGCCTCGGCATCCAGCCGCCGACGCCGGACTGGGGCGGCATGATCGCCGACGGCCAGGCGTTCCTGACGACGAAGTGGGAGCTGTCGACGATCCCCGGAGTGGTGGTCGTCATCACCGCTCTCGGGCTCTCGCTGATCGGTGACGGATTGGCCGACCTGCTGCGACCCGAATGAGCGACACGCCCATCCTCGACGTCCGCGACCTCCGGGTCGAGATCCCGCTCACGCGCGGGACCGTGCACGCCGTCCAGGGCGCCTCGTTCACGGTCGAGGCCGGCCAGGCGCTCGGGCTCGTCGGCGAGTCGGGCTGCGGCAAGAGCATGACGCTGCGCGCGATCCTCGGCCTCCTGCCCCAGCCGGGGCACGTCACGGGCGGCGAGATCCGGTTCGAGGGCGACGACCTGGCGAACGCCGACTCCAAGCGGCTGCGCGACGTGCGCGGCGCCCGCATCGGGATCATCTTCCAGGAGCCGATGACCGCGCTCAACCCGGTCATGCGGGTCGGCGACCAGATCGCCGAGGGCCCGCGGGTGCACCTGGGCAAGAGCCGTTCGGAGGCACGGCAGACGGCGCTCGAGCTCATGCGCAAGGTCGGCATCCCCGACCCGGCCCGGCGGGCGCGGGCCTACCCGCACGAGCTGTCGGGCGGCATGCGCCAGCGGGTGATGATCGCCATCGCGCTCTCCTGCGAGCCGCAGCTGATCCTGTGCGACGAGCCGACCACGGCGCTCGACGTCACCATCCAGGATCAGATCCTGAAGCTCCTGAGCGCGATGCGCCGCGACCTCGGCGTCAGCGTCGTCTTCGTGACGCACGACCTTGCGGTGGTGGCCGAGACGTGCGAGCGGATCGCGGTCATGTACGCCGGCCAGGTGGTCGAGACGGGCACCGTCGACGAGGTGTTCCGGGCGCCGCGGCACCCGTACACGCTCGGCCTGCTGCGCTCGGTGCCGCGGTTCGACGTCGTGCGCCAGACGCTCGACTCGATCCCGGGCCAGCCCCCCGACCTGGTGTTGCCGCCCACGGGGTGCCCGTTCCAGCCCCGGTGCGGGTTCGCGCGCGACGACTGCCTCGAGGGCGACTTTCCGCTGCGGCGGCTCGGTCCCGGCCGGGCGACCGCCTGCATCCACGACGAAGACTGCGCCCAGGACGTGTCCGCGAACCCGGTGATCGCCAGTGTCTGACGCTCCCCTGCTCGAGGTGCGCGGCGTGCACATGAACTTCGTCCTCGCCGACTCGCTCGTGCGCCGCACGCGCAAGATCCCGGCCGAAGTGCTGCGCGCGGTCGACGGCGTCGACCTCGAGATCGCCCGCGGCGAGGCGCTCGGCCTCGTCGGCGAGTCCGGCTGCGGCAAGTCGACCCTCGGCCGCTGCATCGTCGGCCTGTACGCGCCCTCGGCGGGCGAGATCCGCTACGCCGGCGAGCCGCTGTCCGTCCGGCGGACGCGCGCCCAGAGGCGGCGGATGCAGATCGTGTTCCAGGATCCGTACTCGTCGCTCAACCCGCGGATGACGGTGCGCCAGGTGCTCTCGGAGCTGCTGCGAGTGCACAAGATGGTGCCGAAGCCGGGGATCGACGCCCGCTGCCGCGAGCTGATCGACCTGGTCGGGCTGCCGCCGCGCGCGCTCGACTCCCACCCGCGCAACTTCTCCGGCGGGCAGCGCCAGCGGGTCTCGATCGCCCGCGCGCTCGCGCTCGAGCCCGAGCTGCTGGTGGCCGACGAGCCCGTGTCGGCCCTCGACGTCTCGGTCCAGGCCACCGTGCTCAACCTGCTCGCGGAGCTGCGCGCGAAGCTCGGGCTGACCGTCCTCTTCATCGCCCACAACATGGCCGTGGTACGGCACGTCTGCGACCGGGTGGCGGTGATGTACCTCGGCCGCATCGTCGAGACCGCGCCGACCGAGGAGCTCTTCTCGAACCCGCGCCACCCCTACACGCAGGGGCTGCTGAAGGCGGTGCCCCACCTCGTGCCCGGGCGCGTGTCCGAGGCACCGGCGATGGAGGGCGACCCGCCCAGCCCGATCAACCTCCCGACCGGCTGCCGCTTCCACACCCGCTGCCCGATCGCGCAGGAGGTGTGCCACACCGACGACCCGGCGCTGGCCACGAACGGCGGCACCCACGGCGCCGCCTGCCACTTCGCCTGGACGGCGCCGCCGCCGGCGCACGTGCCCGAGGTGATCGCGGAGGCCGAGCCCGACCCGGCCTAGGTCAGGCGTTCCAGCTGCCGCCGCAGGCGCCCCGGGCGACCACGGTCGGCGGGCCGCCGGCGAACGGGATCGTCTCGAGCACGCCCGAGCCGGCGGGGTTGTTGGGGCAGCCGTACGCGGCGAGCACGGTGCGCCCGTCCGTGGAGAGACCCTGGGGGATGAGCCCGCCGAGGAGCGGGGTCAGCGCGCGGGTCGCGCCGGTGGCCGGATCGACCGCGTACAGGCGGCCGTTGAACATGTCCGGCTTGGCGACGAGGAGGCGAGAGCCGTCGGCCGACCAGCCCGCCGGATAGAGGCCGAGGTTCGTGTGCATCAGCCGGTGTGCGTCCGTGCCGTTCGCCCGCATCAGCCAGACGTCGCCCGATCCGCGTGCCGAGTAGCGGTTGAAGGCGATCTCGCGCGGGCCCCAGAGCGGCTCCCAACTGCGACCGTCATGCGTCAGGCGGTGGACGGCCCCGGTCGCGAGCGTCACGGTGTAGAGGTCGCTCCTGGCGGTCGACTCGTCGTGGTCGAAGATCAGCGTCCGCCCGTCGGGTGAGAACCCGAAGTTGCGGCCAGACGGCACCGCGAGCGTGGTCGCCCGAAGCGTCCGCGCGTTCACGACGGTGATCACCGTCTGATAGCCGTTGTCGTGCACGACGGCGACGAGCCGCGAGTCCGGCGACCATGCCACCGGATAGCCGGCCGTGCCGGCGTGCCGGGCAGCGCCGCCGGTGGCGGCGATCAGGCTGAGACCGGTGTGGCTGTTCTGCGGGCCGGCGTCGTATGCAACCCACCGGCCGTTCGGCGAGATGAGCGGGGTCGACCCGACCGCCAGGCGGATCCGGCCCCGGTTGGACGGCGTCGTGCTGTAGACGGCCTCCCGTGCCACCTTCGAGTGACCGAAGGGCGTCGCATACACCAGCCGGGTGGGCTTCACGGCGACAGGGTGCCTCTTCGTCGCGCCCGCGCCGTGGCGTGTGACCACGGGGCCGAAGAGGACGGCAGCGACAACCGTGGCGAGCACCCCGATCGCGATCCCGACCGGATACCTGCGACCGCGTGCCGCGATCTCGCTCATCAACGGTCAGTCTACGGGCGGATGTGCCAGAAGTCAGGCTCCGCCGGCGAGCGCCCGCAACCGCTCGTGCGGGATGCCGTAGGCGGTTGTGCCGTTGCAGCCGACCATCGTCCGGCCGGCGACGAGGGCGTTCACGATCGCCTCCTCGGTCGCCTCGATCGCGGCGTAGAAGAGGGAGTCGAGCGTCGCCGCCGTCACGGCCCGCAGCGCAACGGGTTCGGTCTCGTGCTCGAGCGAGTCGGCCAGGGTCCGCAGGCCGCGGTTGCCGGTGGCAAAGGCGAGCATGAGGTCGCCGCTGCCGTTCTCGCCGGCGCCTCCTGTGCGGCCGACGCCGAGCGCCGAGCGCTGCGCCAGCCGGGTGCACTGGCCGGGCAGGAGCGGCGCGTCGGTCGCCACGATCACGATGATCGAGCCGGTGCCGGGCCGGTCCTCGCCGCGCGGGTCGGGCACCTCGTCGGGGCCGATCGCCCGACCCACCGGGACGCCTCCGACCATGAGCCGCGCGCGGGTGCCGTGGTTGGCCTGCACGAGCACGCCGACCGTGTGTCCGCCGACAACCCGCGAAGATGTCCCGATCCCGCCCTTGAACCCGTGGCTGACCATGCCGGTGCCGCTGCCCACGCCGCCCTCGTCGATGCGGCCGCCGCTCGCCCCGGCGAGGGCGGCGCGGACGTGCTCGGGACGGACGTGGTGGCCGTTGATGTCGCTCATGTCGCCGTCGTAGGTCTCGCCGACGACCGGCAGGTACCAGCGGATCTCGTCGGGCGGCCGCTCGGCGGTCGCGGCGGCGATCAGCGCGTCGCGCACGATGCCGACGGAGTGCGTGTTCGTGAGGCCGATGCAGGTCGTGAGAAGGCCCGACTCGCGGATCCACTCGAGGCCGGTCAGCTCGCCGTTGCCGTTCAGGCGGTGCGCGCCGGCGGTCACCGGCTCGCCCCACGGGTCGTTCGAGCCCGGCACGATCACCGTGACGCCGGTGCGCACCGGACCCTCGCCCACCTTCAGCGGGCCCTCGCCGGAGATCAGCGTCGTGTGCCCGACGCGCACGCCGGCGACGTCGGTGATCGCGTTCGCCGGGCCGGGCGGGAGGTCGCCGATGACGACCCCGAGATCCCGGGCTCTGGGTGGATTTCCGGGCATCGGGAGTGCCATACTACGGGGGCACGGAATGGAACCGCACCGATCGCACTGTGGGTGGTTCTGGGCCTGGACGGCGGCCGGGTTCGGGCTGGTGCTCGGCTTCCTCGCGATCTTCAGCCTCGGCCCGTTCCTGCTCCCCTTCGTGACGCTCCTGGTCGGCGTCTGCGCCTGCCGGCGCGCGGCGCCGGCGACGATCGCCGCGGGCGTGGCCGTCGCGCTGCTCGGGATCGTGGCCGCCTTCGCGGTGTCGCTCGACGCCTTCCTGCTGACGCCGCTTGCGACGCTCGCGATCGGCCTTTCGCCCGCCCTCCCGCGCGGGGTCGCTGGGATCGCCCGGATCGTCCTCCTCGCCGCCGTGGTCGGCGCGTGCGCGCTGGCCGCGGTGAGCGCATCGCCTGCGCCCGACACGGTGCTCGTCGTCATCCCGCTCGCCCTGGTCGCCTTCGCGGTGGTCACCGTCGGCCGCCTGGACGCCGAGGCGAGCGGCGCGATCGCCGGCGCCGCACTGGCCGGCGCCGCCCTGGGCGGCCCGCCCACCCTGCTGCTCGCGGCGGTGGCGGGCGTCGCGGCGTTCCCGCTGCTGCGCCGGCCGTCCGAAACGCCGCTGCGCGGGTAGGCCCGCCGCCCCCTCCGTTAGCGTCTCCCGCGATGCCGGCTCGCGTGCCCGTCGCCACCTTCGACGCCCACATCCAGCACCTGTGCGACGTGCACGGGGTGGAGCGGCGCACGGGCGGGCGCGGCGTCGCCTACCGGCGCGGCCCCGCCGGCCGCCGCCGGCCCGGCATCCGCATCCCGCCGATCCGAAGCCAGGTGACGTACGCGGTGGCGCTGCACGAACTGGGCCACCTGATCGGGCCGGGCCGGTCGGGCACGCGGCTCGAGAAGGAGGCCGCCGCCTGGCGGTGGGCGCTCGCGAACTCGATCGTCCCGCTCTCCGACCACGCCCGCCGCAGCGCGGGCCGGCGGCTGCGATCGTACGTGACCTGGGCGCAGCTGCGCCAGCACCGCATGCGGCCGCCGCGGATCCCGCCGGCCGGGTCGCCGTTCTGGGCGCTCCTGGCCGAGCTCGAAGCCGCCGGAACGGCTCTCCACGAGCGGCCAACCGGCCATCGGTAGACTCGCGAAATGTTCGACCGCGCCCCCGTAGGCGTCGGCCCACGGGCCGTCGCCTTCCTGCTCGACCTCGCGTTCGTGGTGCTGATCATCGTGACCGTCTGGGGCCTCGCCGGAGGCGTGAACCAGACCGCCGAGAACAACACCAGCCTGACCGACCCGAACACGGCCGCGAGCCTCGTCATCGCGGCCGCCCTGCTGGTCTACTTCGGCGGCCTCGAGAGCGCCTGGCACGGATCGACGGTCGGCAAGCGCCTGGTCGGCCTGCGCGTGGCGATGCTCGACGGCAGCCCGCTGACCGGCCGGGCCGTGTTCATGCGCACCGTGGGACGGTTCTTCGACTGCTCCCTGTTCTCGCCGATCGTGGCGGCCGTCTTCGTGTGGGCCTCGCCGCACAACCAGCGCCTGGGCGACCGCTGGGGCGGGACGATCGTCATCCGCACGGGACGGCGCCTGTTCTGACCGATCCGGACATGCGAGTATGGGCGCTCCGCCATCGCCCGTGCCGGTGCATCGGGCTACGATCTTGGGTAGACGTTCGGAAGGGAGGTGATCGGGATGGCAAAGACCCTCACACGGCTCACGGAGCCCATGGTGCGCGACAACGGCGTGCTGCGGCCGGCGACGTGGGACGAGGCGCTCGACCGGGCCGCCGCCGGCATCAGCGCGGCGGTCGCCGCGAAGGGGCCGAACGCGCTCGGGATCTTCTCGTGCTCGAAGGCCTCGAACGAGGTCAACTTCGTCGCGCAGAAGTTCGCCCGCGTGGCTGTCGGCACGAACAACATCGACAGCTGCAACCGCACCTGACACGCTCCCAGCGTCGTCGGTCTGGCGACAGTGTTCGGAGCGGGCGGAGGCACCAGCTCGTACCGTGAGGTCGAGGAGACCGACCTCGTCATCCTGTGGGGATCGAATGCCCGCGAGACGCACCCGATCTTCTTCCACCACGTCCTGAAGGCGGTGCACAACGGCGCGCGCCTGTTCGTGGTCGACCCGCGCCGCACCGTCTCGGCCCAGTGGGCCGACGGCTGGCTGGGGATCGACGTCGGCACCGACATCGCCCTCGCGAACACCGTCGCGCGCGAGATCATCCACTCGGGCCTCCACAACCGCGAGTTCATCGAGCGGGCGACCACCGGGTTCGAGGAGTTCGCGGCCTCCGTCGAGGAGTGGACGCTCGAGCGCGGCGAGCAGGAGACGGGCGTCCCCGCCGCCGTCATCCGCGAGCTGGCGCTGGCCTACGCGCGTGCCGACCGGGCCATCCTGTGCTGGACGCTCGGCATCACCGAGCATCACAACGCGGTCGACAACGTCTTCTCGCTGATCAACCTGGCCCTGCTGTGCGGCCACGTCGGCCGCTACGGCTCGGGCCTGAATCCGCTGCGCGGACAGAACAACGTCCAGGGCGGCGGCGACATGGGCGCAATCCCGAACAAGCTGCCCGGCTTCCAGGACATCGAGCGCGACGCCGACGCCCGCGAGAAGTTTCGTCAGGCCTGGGGGGTGGAGATCAACCCGCAGTACGGCTGGCACCTGACCCAGATGTTCGCGGCGATGGAGCGTGGCGAGCTGACCGCCGCCTACGTGATCGGCGAGAACCCGGCCCAGTCCGAGGCCGACGCGAAGCACACGCACGAGCTGCTCGAGGGCCTCGAGTGCCTCGTCGTCCAGGACATCTTCATGACCCGCACGGCCCAGATGGCCGACGTCGTCCTGCCCGCCTCGGCCAGCTGGTGCGAGGCCGAGGGCACCGTCACGAACAGCGAGCGGCGGGTGCAGCGCGTGCGCAAGGCGATCGAGCCGCCGGAGGGCGCCCGCGACGACATCGAGATCATCTGCCAGATCGCCCGGCGCATGGGCCACGACTGGACCTACCCGTCGGTCGAGGCGGTCTGGGACGAGCTGCGCAGCCTCTCGCCGATGCACGCGGGCATGAGCTACGCCCGGCTCGAGGAGCTCGGCGGCATCCCGTGGCCGTGCACGAGCGAGGACGATCCCGGCGCCCAGTTCCTGCACGGGCGGCTGTGGGAGAACCCGATCTCCGGCCCGCCGGCGCCGTTCTTCGTCTGCGAGCATGAGCTCCCGGTCGACCGGCTCACCGACGAGTTCCCGATCCGGCTCACGACCGGCCGCCGGCTCGACTCCTACAACACCGGCGTGCAGTCCAACGGCTTCTCGTCGCCGCTGCGGCGCTCCGAGAGCCTCGACCTCTCGCCGGAGGACTGCGAGCAGCTCGGCGTCGAGGAGGGTGAGCGCGTCCAGATCACCTCGCGGCGCGGTACGGTCATCGCCCCGGTGCGGATCGACCCGACGCTGCGGCCGGGACTCGCGTTCATGACGTTCCACTTCCCGGACGACGTGCAGACGAACATCCTCACGATCGAGGCGACCGATCCGAAGTCGGGCACCGCCGAGTTCAAGGCGAGCGCGATCCGGGTCGAGAAGCTGCCCCTGCCCCAGACCGACGCAGCCCCCGGCCAGGTGGCGCTCCCCGCCCGGTAGTGGACCTCCGGATCCACGATCAGACGGCGACCCCGGTCGAGCGCCAGGCGGTCGACGCGGTGCTCGGCGAGCCCGATTCGGGCTGGGTCGGCGCGGTGCGGTCGAAGGAGGACGGGCACTTCGCCATCGGCGGCCATGCCGCCCGCAGCCGGCGCCACCTGCTGCTGCCCGTGCTGCACGCGGTGCAGGCGCGGGTCGGCTGGATCAGCCCCGGCGCGCTCGGCTACATCTGCCGCCGGCTGACCATCCCGCCGGCCGAGGCCTACGGCGTCGCCAGCTTCTACGCCCTCTTCGCGCTCGAGCCGCGGCCGCCGATCGTCGCCCACGTCTGCACCGACATCGCCTGCATGTGCCGCGGCAGCCAGATGCTCGTCGCCGAGCTCGAGCGCACCGTCGGCCCGGCCGGCGAGCATCCTGGCAACGGCCACGCCATCTGGCTCGAGAGCCCGTGCCTCGGCCTGTGCGAGCGGGCGCCGGCGGTGCTCGTGACCGAGGCGGGCGAGGATCCGTCCGAGCGCTCGGTCGCCCCGGCGAGCGCCGAAGACGTGGCGGGCGCCCTGGCCGGCCGCCTGCCCGAGCGGATGGCGACGGAGCCGGTCGCCCAGCAGGGCGGCCCCGACGTGCGGCTGATGCGCCGGTTCGGCGTCGTCGACCCGGAGAGCCTCGACAGCTACCGCTCCCAGGGCGGCTACGACGCGCTGCGGCAGGCGTTCGCGCTCGGGCCCGCAGGCGTGATCCGCGAGGTGTCCGACTCGAAGCTGCTCGGGCGCGGCGGCGCCGCCTTCCCGACCGGCCGCAAGTGGGAGGCCGTCGCCCGCCAGCCCGTCCGGCCGCACTACCTGATCTGCAACGCCGACGAGTCGGAGCCCGGCACGTTCAAGGACCGCTTCGTCTTCGAGCAGGACCCGTTCAGCCTGATCGAGGCGATGACCATCGCCGCGTATGCGACGGGCTGCGAGCACGGCTACGTCTACCTGCGCGGCGAGTATCCGCTCGCCTGGGAGCGGTTCGTGAACGCGGTCACGCTCGCCCGCCGGCACGGCTTCCTCGGCGAGGACATCATGGGCCAGGGCATGCGCTTCGACATCGAGCTGCGCAAGGGCGCCGGCGCCTACATCTGCGGCGAGGAGACGGCCCTCTTCAACTCGATCGAGGGCTTCCGCGGCGAGCCGCGCAACAAGCCGCCGTTCCCCGTCGACGCCGGCCTGTTCCAAAAGCCGACCGTCATCAACAACGTCGAGACGCTCGTGAACGTGCTCGACATCGTCCTCGAGGGCGGCCGCGCGTTCGCCGAGCGCGGCACCGCGGGCTCGACCGGGATGCGGCTCTTCTGCCTGTCCGGGTGCGTCGAGCGGCCGGGCCTCTACGAGGCGCCGTTCGGCGTGACGCTGCGTGAGGTGCTCGACATGGCCGGCGGCGTCCGCGCCGGGCACGAGCTGCGGTCGGTGCTGCTCGGCGGCGCCGCGGGCGCCTTCGTCGGCCCCGACATGCTCGACCTCGAGCTCTCCTTCGAGGCCACCCGCGAGGCCGGCGTGACGCTGGGCAGCGGCGTGATCATGGTCTTCGACGAGACGGTGCCTCTGGCACCCGTTCTGCTGCGCATCGCCGGCTTCTTCCGGGACGAGTCGTGCGGCCAGTGCGTACCCTGCCGGGTCGGGACGGTGCGCCAGCAGGAGGCGCTCCTGCGGCTCGTGAACGACCGCCCGCGCGGCTCCGTCGAGGACGAGCTCGCCCTGCTCGACGAGATCGCCCGGGGCATGCGCGACGCCTCGATCTGCGGCCTCGGCCAGACGGCCGCAAACGCCATCGAGTCTGCCCTGCGCGGCCTGCGGCCGTTCCGCACGGAGGCGGTGTCATGAGCGCCGTCCCGGTCACGCTGCGGCGCTCGGTCGAGCTCGAGATCGACGGCGAGGCGGTGCGCGCGCGCGAGGGCGAGACGATCCTCGACGCGTGCCGCCGCTCAGGGCTCGACATCCCGACGCTCTGCTTCGGCGAGACGCTCACGCCCGTGAACGCGTGCCGCGTGTGCATGGTCGAGGTCGAGGGCTCACGCGTGCTCGTGCCGTCGTGCGCGCGCAAGGTCGAGGACGGGATGAAGATCAAGACGGCGTCCGAGCGCGTCCGCCACGCCCGCAAGATGGTGCTCGAGTTCCTCGGCTCGTCGGTCGACCTCTCCACCACCGCGCGCGCGGAAGAGTGGATGTCCGAGTACGACGCGAGGCCGGAGCGCTACGGCCCGCCGGCGCCGCCCGCGAAGGACGGCGAGCGCGACCACGCCCAGGCCGGCCATCACCACGCCGGCGACGGCCAGACCGCGGCGACCGTCGCGCAGCCGGTGAAGGTCGACAACGAGCTCTACATTCGCGACTACTCGAAGTGCATCCTCTGCTACAAGTGCGTCGAGGGCTGCGGCTCGGACTGGCAGAACACGTTCGCCATCGCGGTCGCCGGGCGCGGGTTCGACACCCGCATCGCCACCGAGTACGCCGTGCCGCTCCCCGGCTCGGCGTGCGTCTACTGCGGCAACTGCATTGCGGTCTGCCCGACGGGCGCGCTCATGTTCAAGAGCGAGCACGACCACCGCGAGGCCGGCACGTGGGACGAGTCGAAGCAGACGCAGACCGACACGATCTGCCCCTACTGCGGCGTCGGCTGCAACCTGACGCTGCACGTCCAGGACAACACGATCGTCAAGGTCACCTCGCCGCTCGACCACGACGTCACGAGCGGCAACCTCTGCATCAAGGGCCGGTTCGGCTTCCAGCACGTCCAGAGCCGCGCACCCCAGCCCTGAACAAAAGGGGTCTGACCCCGTTTATGCAGCGGTGATGCGCTCGGCCCTGGTGTAGATGTTGAAGCGGCTGCCGCGCAGGAAGCCGACCAGGGTCATCCCGAAGCGGCGGCCCGCGTCGACGGCGAGGCTCGACGGCGCCGAGACCGCGCAGACGATCGGGATTCCGGCGACGGCCGCCTTCTGCACGATCTCGAAGCTGAGCCGGCCGGAGACCATCAGCACCCGCTCCGACAGCGGCAGCTCCCCGGCCAGGAGGGCGCGGCCGACCAGCTTGTCGACGGCGTTGTGGCGGCCGACGTCTTCGCGCAGCTCGAGCAGCGTCCCGTCCGTGTCGAAGAGGCCGGCGGCGTGCAGCCCGCCCGTGCGGTCGAACACCCGCTGAGCCTCCCGCAGCCGGTCGGGCAGTGCCACGACGACCGACTCCGCCACCTCCGGCCCGTCCGCTACCGGCGCGCACCGCACCGAGATCGAGTCGAGCGACGCCTTGCCGCAGACGCCGCAGCTGGACGTCGTGTAGAAGTTGCGCTGGAGCAGCTCGGGGTCATACGCGCGGCGCAGGTCGACGGTGACGACGTTGTACTGCTGCTCCTCGCGGGGCACGTCGCAGTAGCGCACGCTGCGCACGTCGGTCCCGGCGGAGACGATGCCCTCGGTGAAGAGGAACCCGGCCGCAAGCTCGAAGTCGTGCCCCGGCGTGCGCATCGTCACGGCGACCCGGCGCTGCTCCATGCCGGGCGAGTCGACCCGGATCTCGAGCGGCTCCTCGGTGGCGAGCGCATCGGCCGTGCGGCGACGGCCGTCGCCCAGCTCGACCGCGGTCAGGCGGGTGCGGGTGACGTTGCCGGCGCGGGCGGGAGCGCTCACGCAGGCAGTGTACGCCGCGTCCTGATCAGAGCTCGGGCGGCTCGTCGAGGCTCGTCTGGCGGGCGCGGCCGTAGAGGTCATACTTCGGGCCGCGGCCGGAGCCGGCGCCGCCCGTCGACGACTGCACGATCCACGCCGTGACGGCGATGCCGAGCGCCGTCAGCCCGAGGCTGAGGAGCGGCGTCGCGGTCATCACGAGCGTCAGCGAGTAGGCGCCCTGGCGGGACGAGAGCAACGCGTTCGTGAAGAGCGCGCCGCCGATGAACGGCACCATCTGGCCGGCGAACGCCGCCAGCATGGCCGTGCCGATGCCGACCCGGGAGCCCGACAGCGCGGGCAGGAGGCCGGTCAGCACGAGGCCGATCACGGCGGCGCTCAGGACGGTCACCACCAGCGAGTAGGTGACCAGCGACGTCTGCGGCACGGGCGTGCCCGCCGGGTTCGTGATGAGCAGGCCCGCGAACACGGCGACGCCCAGGAAGCCGGTGATGACACCGCCCAGGAGGCGGCAGATGATGACCGTGACCCAGACGGGGAGTCCCACCGATCAGCCCTCGTGCGACGTTGCCACGAGGCACCTATCGGCAGCCCGCCCGGCGGGCTTGAACGCCTACCGCGGGTCGTCGCGGTCGATGTTCCAGTGCCGGGCGGCGGCCACGACCCAGGTGGCGTCCTCGCCCTGGCGCGGGATCATGCCGAACCGGGTGATCGTCCGCTGGCCACCCTCGTGGTCGCCGTAGAGCACGTCGATGGACACGGGAACACGGGCGGCCAGGGCGTCGGCGACAGCCTTGAACTCGTCCGATTCCGGGTCGCGGAACACGCCCTGCCAGAACCCGACCTGGCCGGTCGGGATGTAGATGTCACGGGTGAGCCGGTGCATCTCTGCGAGCGGGGGCGGCGCCGCATCGGAGCCCATCTGCCGCTCGGGCCAGAACTTCCAGCCGTGCAGCACGGCGATGCCGTGGCCCACGTTTCGCAGCGACATCCCCACGTACACCGCGTCGGGCGTGACCTCGGCGGCGCCACCACCTCCCGGCACGTACAGCCAGCGGTCGTCGGCGAAGCCGATCTTGACGGCGGCGTCCTCGAGCTGCGACGGCATCAGCACGGGCCGGATCCCGGCCAGCAGCGACCGCTCGGCCACGCGGGCGGAGCGGTTCGCCGACCTCACCGACGAGAACGTCGCGAAGGCCAGGACGAGCGTGCCGCCCGCCGTCGCGAGCGACGAGATGGTGACCCAGTCGGCCATTGCGGGCCGAGTCTAGCGAGACGTCAAGTGTCGACCTGCTCGTCGTGCCCCCGCGCGAGCGCCCACACCCCGTAGACGCAGGTGACGATCAGGATGAGCAGCGGAAGCCCGAATCCCCATTCCAGGCTGAACTCCGCACGCGATGGCGTCGGACCTGCGTTGTCGGCCGCAATCGCCGCCCCGACCCAGGCGGACAACGCCAGCCCGGCGGCGATCGCCCGGATGCCCCGCCAGCGCCGGGTCGTGGTGACCATCACGCATCCGCCGAGCGCGACGACGATGAGCGTGAGCGCGACCCACGGGCGGGCGGCGTCCGCGACCGTCTGCGCAGCGGCATCGGGACCGATCGGTCCGAGCCGCACGTGCGGCACGGCCGCCGGCGAGCCGGAGCCGTCGTCGGGGATCAGGTAGAGGGGTTGCTTCACCTGCTCCCGGATCAGTCGAGATCCGGCCACGATCTGGAAGCCGGTCGCGTCCGTCTCGGTGCCGCCGTCGCAGGACGACAGCGAGAAGAACGGGAGCAGGAAGCAGAACACGACCAGCGCGAACGGCGTGGAGCGAAGCAGCCTCGGTGCGAGGTCCGACGGGTCATCGAGGATCTCGGCCATGCCCGAACCCTGGCCGCCCGAAAGATCGGTCGCGTCGGGGAGATCCCTGTTCCCGCCCAATTGGCACACGTCGAGAGTGCCAATTGGCCGGATGCCAATTCACCGGAGCGACGCGCCAATTGGCGCGGCCGCTACGCCGCCAGATCGGCCGCCAGCTCGCGCACCTCGGCCGGCGAGACGTCCGTCGTTCGGCCGTCGGCATACGACGCGGCGATGCGGGCGGCGACCGCCTCGACCACCGGGTCGCGCTTGTCGCGGCCGAGCACCCAGGCGACGCCGGCCGCGCCGGAGCGGTCGTTCAGGGCGACCTCGGCAGTGCGCCCGACCAGGGCCGGGTCGAACGGCAGGTAGATCTCGGGGTCCTTCAGCAGGCCGTCGATGTGCACGCCCGCGCGAGTGAGGAACGCGTCGGCGCCGATCACCGGGCGGCGCGCCGACACCGGCGCCCCGGCCGCCACGAGCGCGGCGGGCAGATCGCCCAGCGCGGTCAGGTCGAGCCCGCATCCCGGGTCGATCCCCGCCAGCTCGACTGCGGCGAGCTCGATCGGCTCGTTGCCGGTGCGCTCGCCGATCCCGCCGAGCGTCCCGTTGACCGCCGCGCAGCCGGCCAGCCAGGCGGCCGTCGCGTTGGCGTGCACCTTGCCGAGGTCGTCGTGGCCGTGCCACTCGAGCTGCTCGCCGGCGACCCCGGCGGCGCGGATCGCCTCCACGAGCCGCGGGACGCTGCGCGGCAGCGCCGCCTCGCGCCAGGGCAGGCCGAGGCCGAGCGTGTCGCACAGCCGCAGCTTCACCCGCACGCCGCGCTCGCGGCCGAGCTCGGCCAGCGCCTCTGCGAGCGGCAGCACGAAGCCGTCCACATCGGCCCGGGTCACGTCCTCGAGGTGGACGCGCGGGCGGATGCCGGCGTCGATGACCGCGCCGACGAGCTCGACGTAGCGGTCGAACGCCTCGCGCCGCGTCCAGCGCAGCTTCCCGTAGATGTGGTGGTCGGAGGCCGAGCAGAGGATGCCGGTCTCGGCCACCCCGCCGTCGCGGACGAGCGCGAGGTCGCGCGGGTCGGCCCGGATCCATGCGGTCGGCTCGGGGAACGCCGCCCCGGTGCCGCGGATCGCGTCGAGCAGGGCGCGGTCGCGGTCGGAGTAGAGGAAGAGCTCGGTCTGGGCGATGCGGCCGCTGCCCGCGTCGAGCCGGGCCAGCACGGCGTGAAGAACGACGGCGGCCGCGAGCGAGAACGGCTCGCCGGCCTGCTGGCCGTCGCGGAACGTGGTGTCGGTGATCCGCAGCGAGCGGGCGGGGAGGCGGCCGTCGGCGAGCACGCGCGGAGCGGCGCCGATCGGATAGGCACCGCGGTGGCGATTGGGCGCATTCACGTTATTGATTTGTCTTGACATACATTGATTCTACATGATCCAGGGAGACCGGTCGCAGGGTTCCGTACACTGGCGCCATGCCCGTGATGGTGGACGGCATCGAGTACCTGACCGCCGACGAGGCGGCCGCGGCGCTCGGCGTGAAGCGCGAGACCCTCTACGCGTACGCCTCGCGGGGACGGCTGCGCTCCTACCGCCGCGGCACCGGCCGGTCGCGGCTCTACCGGGCCGACGAGATCCGCGGGCTCACGCAGATCCAGGCCGACCGGCCGCCGGACTACCTGGTGGACGCCTCAACCTGGATGGACGGCCACTCCTGACGCCAGGGCGATGATGGCCTCGGCGGCGCGGCCGGCGCCGTCGGCCCGCGCGAAGGCGTCGCGCAGTCGCTCGGCGGCTGCCCGGTGCCGGGGCACGGTCATGAGCGCGCGCGCCGCCGCCGTCAGGTCGGGCGTGCCGGCGAGCGCCGGCGCGATCGCCCTGGCCGCTCCCTCCCGCTCGGCGAGGGCGACGTTCAGGTGCTGCTCGGGCCCGAGCGGCAGCCCCGCGAACGGGACGCCCGCCGCCAGGGCGGACTGGACGCCGCCCTGGCCCCCGGAAACGACGGCCAGGTCAACGCGCGGCATGATCAGGTGGCCGGGCAGGACGCCCTCGACCGCGACCTGGTCGTCCTCGAGCCCGGCCAGATCGGCGACGGGGCCGGCGACGAGGATGCGCGCGCCGAGCGGCCGCAGCGCGCCGACGGCCGCGCGCACGAGGCCGGGCTCGCTGGAGGGCATGGCGACGTAGACGATCGGCCGTGGCCCGGCGAGAAGCCGCTCCACCCGCTCCGGCACGGGCACGTCGAGGCGGGGCAGGATCGGCCCGACGAGCTTGAGGCGCCCGCCACGGGGCGCCGCCGGATCGCGCGGGCGCCAGCCGTCGATCGCCGTCGCGGTGATCCCGAGCAGCTCGGGGAGGTCCGTGACGAGGGTGAGGTCGGCCGGCTCGCCCCGGAGCCAGGCCCCGCTCCTCATGCGCGCGTTGAACGTCCGCCGCCGGATCGGCCGCGGCAGGCAGCGCTCGAAGGGGATGCCGAGCGGCTCGAACGGGAGCGGCAGCAGGTTGCGCTCCCACATCGGCGGCACCCACGCGCCGGCGTCGACGCTGACGAGCGCGATGCCGGCGAGCCGGCTCGCGTCCCGCGCGGTCTCCGCTCCCCCCGTGACGACGACGCGAGCCCCGAGCTCGCGCAGGTATGCGGCCTCCCCGCCCGCGAGCAGGTCGTACTCCACCGCCGCGTCGCGCAGCACCCATTCGTACGGGCCGCCGTGCGTTGCGACCCGCACGCCGGCGCCGCGCTCCCGGAGCGCGCGGTCGATCTCGAGCGTCCGCGCCGGCGCCGGCAGGACGCGGCAGTTGGGAAGGAGACAGATCATCCGCCGCGGGCAGCTTCGCACGCCCGCGGCGGCGCGTCAGGGCATCGCGCGCATGTACGCCTGCTGACCGAGGTTCGTGAACGCGGTCAGGAGGGCGGGGTTGGCGATGAGGCGGAAGTCGTAGCCCCGGGGCGAGATCGAGTCGAAGAAGTTCACGGCCTTGACCGTCGGGTGGGCGGCCGCCCAGGCGCCGTACGCCTCGATCCAGGCTGGCGTGGCGGCGACGGAGGCGAGGCTGGCGGTCTCCCCCACGATGAACGGCTTGTGGTGGGCGTGCGCGAACGCGACGGCCGCGTCGAGCAGCTCGTCCTGCGAGCGGAACGGCGCGCCCGGCAGGTTGTAGGCATCGGCGCCGATCCAGTGCACGCACGCGTCGCCCGGGTAGAACGTGCGCGCGTCCACCTTGGCGTGTGGGCCGAAGTCGTAGGCCATTGGCGTCCACACGAAGTGGACGTTGGTCGCGCCGACGGCGCGGAAGAGCGTGACCATGCGGCGCCAGGCCGCGATGACCTTCTTGGGGCCGCCGATGAAGCGCTTGTGGCCCTTGGGCTGGTCGAACTCGTACCAGGGCACGAGCATGATCTGGGCGGCCGTCTCGCGCATCGCCTTGGCGGCCGCTTTGATGACCTTGTCCTGGGTTCCAGCGGCGATCGCCGCGGCGGTCGTCGTTGGCGCCGCCGACCAGGCCAGCTCGGGGATGCGGCCGGCGGCGACATCCGGCGCGATCCGGTTCGCCCAGCCCGTGAACGTCCACGGCATGTACGTGCGGTCGAGCGCCAGGTGGCGGCCGATGTCCGACTCGAGCGTCGCGATCCCGCCGGGCTCGTTGGCGAAGGCGCCCAGGTAGATGCCGGAGGTCGGCGTGATCGACCCTGCCTGCGCGGCGGGCGCGGCAGCCAGGGCGGCTGCTGCCAGTGCGAGGACGAGAAGGATCGTGCGCCGCATGCCGTCATCCTCGACGGGCCCGGCCCGATCGCGCCATACCGCAACCCGGTGGTCTTGGCTCCCCACCTCCGGGGGCGGTCCCTACCGCCCGATCAGTCCTCGATCATGATCGAGAGCGTCGGGCAGGCGGATTCGGCCTCCTCGACGCAGTCGCGCAGGCTCTCGTCCGGCTCGGCGACGTACTCGAGCTTCTCCGGCGAGACGAGGTTGAAGACCTCCGGGCACGCGATCATGCACTGGCCGTGGTGATCGCAGGTCTGCTCGTCGACGGTGACTTTCATGCGTCAACTCCAGGGTCGAAGGTGATCGGGAGCTCGACCGGCCCGGTGACGCCGCTGATGGGCCGCAGCATCGGCGCCCGCTCGAGCCGCGGCCGATGCAGCCGCCGGGCCAGGATCGGCAGGGCCTCGCGCATGTCGATGCGGGCCAGCCAGTGGCCGAGGCAGTGGTGGGCGCCGCCGCCGAAGCCGAAGTGGGCGCGGCGCTCGACCGTGATGTCGAACGGCTCGTCGCCGACGGCCAGCGGGTCGGTGTTCGCGGGCGGGCTGAGGAGGTGCATGGTCGTGCCGGCCGGGATGTCGAGGCCCTCGACCGTCAGGTCTTCCACCGCCCGCCGGGTCGTCCAGACCACGGTCGGGTTCCAGCGGATGACCTCCTCGACGGCGCGCGGCCCGAGCTCGGGCTCACGGGCGAGCAGCTCCCACTGGTCGGGGTGATCGATGAAGAGCTGCAGCGCCAGACCGAGCTGGTTCTTGGTCGTGTCCATGCCGCCGAACACGATCAGCGTGATCATGGCCTCGAGCTCCTCGTGCGAGAGGCGGCCCTCGTCGTCGTGGGCCTGGACGAGCGCCGAGATCACGTCGCCGCCCGGGGTGCGGCGGCGCTCGGCGATCAGCTCGTCGGCCAGGCCGTACATGTTGCGCAGGCCGGCTTCGATCCGCTCCCGGTCGCGGGCGATCGTCACCCCGAACGCAAGGCCGATGTCCGTCGACCAGTGCGAGAGGTCGCGCCAGCGCGACTCGGCGAGGCCGACCAGGCGGCAGAGCACGCGGGCCGAGTAGGGCTCGGCGAACTCCGAGACGAACTCGCAGCGGCCGCGGCCGGCAAACGTGTCGACCAGCTCGCCGGCGAGCAGCTTGAAGCCCGGCACCATCTCCTCCATCAGCGCGCGGGAGAAGGCCGGGTTCGCGAGCCGGCGCAGGCGGCGGTGGTCGTCGCCCTCGACGCTCAGCATGAGCAGCGACCACCAGCGGTGCAGCAGGCCGTCGGTGATCCCGTGCTGCTCGGGCCAGGCGAAGCTGCCCTGGCGCAGCCGCCGGTCCTTCAGGAGCGCGCTCGTCTGCTCGTAGCGCAGCACGGCGATGCCGAAGTTCGTGCGGGCGTACCAGCTGCGCTCCCGGGCCGCGAGCACCTCCGCCGACGACACCGAGAACTCGGGGTCGGAGACGTCGAAGTACGGCACCTCGGAGGTCGTCGCCATGCCGCTCATCGTAGTGCGCACCAAAAGGGGTCTGACCCCGTCTGGTGCATGGGTCTGACCCGGTCAGGTGCGCGGGGGCCAGACGTTCAGCGTCACGACCCCGGCGGGGCCGGCCTCGGCGGAGTGCGGCACGCCGCCGGGGATCAGCACCTGCCGGCCGGGACCGAGGCGCAGCTCGGCGCCGTCCGAGCGGAAGACGATCTCGCCGGAGAGGACGGCCGTGAGCTGGTCCTCGGGATGCGTGTGCTCCTCCCAGCGCGAGCCGGCGGCGTAGCGGTACATCGAGACGGTCAGGTCGGCCGAGACGATCGTCGAGCCGCGGATGCCGGGCCGCAGCTCCGAGAAG
Organism: Gaiellales bacterium; assembly: GCA_036273515.1. Classification (GTDB taxonomy): domain Bacteria; phylum Actinomycetota; class Thermoleophilia; order Gaiellales; family JAICJC01; genus JAICJC01. The sequence goes on along the minus strand of DASUHM010000062.1, from coordinate 11,809 downwards.
TCGCGCGCGTCCCAGTCGATCTCGAGCGGCCCCGTCACGGCCGCCCACGATACCTGCGTCACGTCACCTACCATTCCGCCGACCTTGAGCAGGTATGCACGCATCACCGAGCTGATCGAGGCAGATCGGTGCGTCGTCCTCGACGGCGGCACCGCCACCGAGCTGGCGGAGGTGGTCGGCGACCGGCCCGACCTGCAGGAGCGCCTGTGGGGCACCGGCGCGCTCGTGCGCTCGCCCGACGACGTGCTGCGCGTCCACCGCCGCTACGTCGACACGGGCTGCGACGTCATCTCGACCGACACCTGGGGCCTGCCCACGGCGCTGCGGGACGAGCGGCCGCAGCTGTGGGACGCCGACCGGCCGGTGCACTGGATGGACGTCGCCCGCCGAGGCGTCCAGCTCGCCCGCCAGGCTGCCGCCGAGGGCGGCCGCGGCGACGAGTGCGCGGTCGCGTTCTCGATGAACGGCGACGTCGACACGCCGGAGGGCGCCGAGACGATCCGGCTGCTCGCGCGCGTGTTCGAGGAGGAGCCACCCGACATCGTCCTGCTCGAGACGCTCTCGCTCGTGCGGCCGCAGACCTACGACACCGTCGAGCGCCTGCTCGGCACCGGGATCCCGGTGTGGCTCAGCTTCCGCCGCTGCCGCCAGGGCGTCTGCGGCGTCTACGGCGAGCACTGGGGCGGCCCCGAGGGCGACTCCTTCGGCCGGGCGGCGCGGCGGTTCGAGCAGATGGGCGTCTCGGCCCTCCTGATCAACTGCATTCCGCCCGACCACGTGGCCGGGATGATCTCGTGGATGCGGGACTTCACCGACCTCCCGCTGGGCGCCTATCCCAACCTCGGCTACCTCTCCACCGCCGGCTGGCGCACCGAGGCCGGCGTCGACGGCGCCGAGTACGCCCGCATGGCCCTGGCCTGGCGCGACGAGGGCGCCCAGATCGTCGGTGGCTGCTGCGGGGTCGGCCCCGAGCACCTCGCCGCCGCGCGCGAGGCGCTCGCCGGCACCCGCCCCGGGCACGCCCGGCCGCGCGGGATCGCGGCCGGCGACGACGGCGGCGACGCGCCCGCCGGGGCCCGGCCGGGCCCCTGGAAGGACGCGCGCGGGTCGTCGCTCTTCCCGCTCGACTTCCCCGACATCCTGTGCGAGCCGGGCGTGTTCGTCCCCACCCAGGGCAGCTACCTGGTGTGGAAATACCTGTTCCGCGAGGGCGTTGGCCGCGGCGCCCGCTGCCTGGACGTCGGCTGCGGCACCGGCCTTCAGACCGTGCAGCTGGCCAAGAACGGCGCCGCCCACGTCCACGCCATCGACGTCGACGCCCGCGCCGCCCAGAACACGCTCACGAACGCGTTTCGGAACGGCGTCGCCGGCCGCGTCACCGCCGCCGCGGTCGACCTCTTCCCGTGGGTGCCGGAGGAGCGCTACGACGTGATCGTCGCCAGCCTCTACCAGACGCCGGTCGACCCGTTCGACGGCGCGTCGACCCACCGGCCGCTCGATTACTGGGGCCGGAACCTGATCGATCACCTGATCGCGATGCTGCCCGAAGCGCTGGCCGCCGACGGCGTCGCGTACCTGATGCAGCTCTCGATCATCGGCCAGCGGCGGACGGCCGCGCTGCTCGACCGAGCCGGATTCGCGTCCAGGGTCGTAGACTTCGGATTCTTCGAGTACACCGAGCTGTTCCAGGACAAGGAGCAGCAGATCCACCGGGTGGAGCAGCTGTCGGACGCATACCACCTCCGGCTGGGCGACCAGAACGTCATCGTCGCGTACCTGATCGAGGTCACGCGAGACGCAGAAAGCGAGGCTCCACCGGCATGACCGCAGCCGACAACGAATATCTCTTCACGTCAGAGTCGGTGACCGAGGGTCACCCCGACAAGATCGCCGACCAGATCTCCGACGGCGTCCTCGACGCGGTTCTGGCGGACGACCCGTACGGCCGCGTCGCCTGCGAGACGCTCGTGAACACCGGCCTCGTGGTCGTGTCCGGGGAGATCTCGACGACCGCCCACGTCGACGTGCATGAGATCGCCCGCGAGACGGTGCGCCGGATCGGCTACGACAACGCCCTCTACGGCTTCGACTGCAACACGTGCTCGGTGATCAACGCGCTCGACCGCCAGTCGCCCGACATCGCCCAGGGCGTCGACCGCGCCTACGAGGTGCGCACGGACGCGAACGACCAGGACGCGCTCGATCTGGCCGGCGCCGGCGACCAGGGCATGATGTTCGGCTACGCGACCCGCGAGACGCCCGAGCTGATGCCGCTGCCGATCTCGCTCGCCCACCAGGTCGCCCGGCGGCTGGCCGAGGTGCGCCGCTCGGGCGAGGTGCCCTACCTGCGCCCCGACGGCAAGACCCAGGTCACGGTGCGCTACCGCGACGGCCGGCCGGTCGCCGTCGAGAAGCTCCTGATCTCGACCCAGCACGCCGACGGTATCGACGCCGAGACGCAGATCAAGCCCGACCTGTGGGAGCACGTCGTCGCCCCCGTGCTGCCGGCCGAGCTCTACGACGAGGGCCGGCTGCACGCGAACTTCATGGTCAACCCGACCGGGCGGTTCGTCATCGGCGGGCCGATGGGCGACTGCGGCCTGACCGGGCGCAAGATCATCGTCGACACCTACGGCGGCATGGCCCGCCACGGCGGCGGCGCGTTCAGCGGCAAGGACCCGTCCAAGGTCGACCGCTCGGCCGCCTACGCCGCCCGCTGGGTGGCCAAGAACATCGTGGCGGCCGGGCTCGCCGACCGGGCCGAGGTGCAGGTCGCCTACGCGATCGGCGTCGCCCACCCGGTGTCGGTCATGGTGGAGACGTTCGGCACCGAGCGGATCGGCCGCGGCCGCATCGCCGAGCTCGTCGCCGAGCACTTCGACCTGCGCCCCGGCGCGTTCCGCGAGGAGCTCGCCCTGCACCGCCCCATCTACCAGAAGACCGCCGCATACGGCCACTTCGGCCGCGACGACCCCGACTTCACCTGGGAGCGCACCGACCGCGCCGACGCCCTGCGCGCCGCCGCCGGTCTGGGCGCCCCTGCCGCCGCCGCCGTCTCGGCGTGATCGGCCGCAGGCCCCCAACCCCGACCCACCTGGAGCAGCGATGACCACGACGACCATCCCCACCGGCGCCGACTTCAAGGTCGCCGACCTCAACCTGGCCGCCTTCGGCCGCAAGGAGATCCAGCTCGCCGAGCACGAGATGCCCGGCCTGATGGCGACCCGGCGCGAGTACGGCGAGTCGCAGCCGCTGCGCGGCGCCCGCATCACGGGCTCGCTGCACATGACGATCCAGACCGCCGTCCTGATCGAGACGCTGGTCGCCCTCGGCGCCCAGGTGCGCTGGGCCTCCTGCAACATCTTCTCGACCCAGGATCACGCGGCCGCGGCCGTGGCCGTCGGCCCTGACGGCACACCGGAGAATCCGCGCGGGATCCCCGTGTTCGCCTGGAAGGGCGAGACGCTCGAGGAGTACTGGTGGTGCACCGAACGGGCGCTCCTGTGGCCCGACGGCGGCCCCAACCTGATCCTCGACGACGGCGGCGACGCCACCTTGCTCGTCCACCGCGGCGCCGAGTACGAGCGCGCCGGCGCGGTGCCGTCGTCCGAGGGGGCCGACTCCGACGAGATGCGCGTCATCCTGAGCGTGCTCGAGCGCTCGCTGGAGGAGGACCCGGGGCGGTGGACGGCGATCGCCGCGGGCATCCACGGCGTCACCGAGGAGACGACCACGGGCGTGCACCGGCTCTACCAGATGCAGCTCGCCGGCCAGCTCCTCTTCCCCGCCATCAACGTGAACGACTCGGTGACGAAGTCGAAGTTCGACAACCTGTACGGCTGCCGCCACTCGCTGATCGACGGCATCAACCGGGCCACCGACGTGATGATCGGCGGCAAGGTCGCAGTCGTCTGCGGCTACGGCGACGTCGGCAAGGGTTGCGCCGAGTCGCTGCGCGGCCAGGGCGCCCGCGTGATCGTGACCGAGATCGACCCGATCTGCGCCCTCCAGGCCGCCATGCACGGCTACCAGGTGACGACGCTCGACGACGTCGTCGAGACGGCCGACATCTTCATCAGCGCCACGGGCAACCGCGACATCATCACGGCCGGCCACATGGCCCGGATGAAGCACCAGGCGATCGTCGGGAACATCGGCCACTTCGACAACGAGATCGACGTGGCCGGCCTCGGCGCCGTGGACGGCATCCGCAGGATCACCGTGAAGCCGCAGGTGGACGAGTGGCAGTTCCCCGACGGGCACTCGGTCATCGTGCTCTCCGAGGGCCGGCTGCTCAACCTGGGCAACGCGACCGGGCATCCCAGCTTCGTGATGTCCAACTCGTTCACGAACCAGGTGATCGCGCAGATCGAGCTGCACACCAAGGGCGACGCCTACGAGAAGCAGGTCTACACGCTGCCGAAGCACCTGGACGAGAAGGTCGCGCGCCTGCACCTCGACGCGCTCGGGGTGAAGCTGACCCGCCTGCGCCCCGACCAGGCCGCCTACATCGGCGTGCCCGAGGACGGGCCGTACAAGCCCGACCACTACCGCTACTAAGCCAAGCGGGGTCAGACCCCGAACGGCGGCCGTTGCAGTTTCGTTGCGCTTCCGTTCGGGGTCTGACCCCGCCTTCGCCTAGAACAGCGTTGCCAGCTCGCGGAACCTCGTCACCCGCAGAATGCGGGCGTCGTTCTCCGGCAGGGCGATGACCTCCAGGCGCCACGTGTGCGGGTGGGCGATGAACACGGCGCGCAGGCCGGCGGCCACCGCCGGCAGGATGTCGGATTTCGGCGAGTTCCCGATCATCCACGTCTTGCGGGCGTCCAGCCGCTCGTCGGCGACCACGCCGCGGTAGGTGGCCTCGGTCTTCTCCGGCGTCACGAGCGTGCGCCGGAAGAGCTCTGCCAGGCCGGAGCGCTCGATCTTTCGCACCTGCTCCTCCTGGTCGCCCTTGGTCAGGAGCAGCAGGTCGTGGCGGCGGCGCAGCTCGGTCAAAGTCTCGGGGACGCCGTCGATGATGTCGAGCCGGTCCCACCGCAGCCGTGCCATAAGGAGCGCGATCTGCTGGGCGTCGGCCGCCGTCACGCACCCGTCGTGCAGGCGCCGCACGGTCTCCGCGAGCGTCAGCTCGAACACCTTCGTGCCGTAGCCGAAGCGGACGGCGTGCTCGCGCTCGATGCCGTCCATCACGCTCCGCACCTCCTCGGCGGTCATGCCCGGATGGTCGAGCCAGGCGATGAAGTCGGCGATCACACCCTCGAAGACGACGTTGTTCTCCCACAGCGTGTCGTCGGCGTCGAAGATCAGATGCTGGCGGGAGCGGGTCGGCATCGACCGCGAGCGTATGCGAAGCGGCTAATCCCGCGGCCGCAGTTGCCGATCACCCTCTGTGCCATGCGCACCTCCCTCTCGCGACTCACCGGATCGATCGGCTCGAAGCTCGGAGCGAGCTTCGGCCTCGTCGTCGTCCTCCTGCTCGGCCTGTGCGGCCTCGCCAGCTGGGGCCTCTCGCAGACGACGTCCGTGTCGCGGCAGATCGACCGCTCGGTGACCCCGCGCCTGATCGCGGTCGACGACGTCCGCGCCAGCGCCGGCGACACGCACTTCTCCCAGACCCGCGCGGTCTTCGACGGCACCAAGGCGGACGTCGCGGACTTCCAGCGCGACCACGCCACCTTCGAGTCCGACCTGAAGCAGCTCAACGCTCTCGCCACGAGCCCCTCCGACCGTGCCGCGATGCGCAAGATCGACGCGGCCGTCGCGAAGGCCGACGCGATCGACACCAGGATGTTCGGGCTCCTCGCCGCCGGCCACCACGCCCAGGCGATCGCGGTGATGAACAACGAGGCCGACGACGCGAGCGACGTCATCGTCGAGACGCTCAGCACCTACCAGAGCTCGCTGCGGGCGGCCGAACGGCACCTCGCTGTCTCGGCCGACTCCACCGCCACGACCGTCCGCTGGGCCGTCATCCTGTTCGCGCTCGTCGAGGTTGCGGTCGCAACGGTCCTCGCCGTCGTCCTCACCCGCCGCATCGCCGGCGGCACCCGCCGGATCCTGCGCGCCGCCGAGGGCATCGCCCAGGGCGATCTCGACCAGGACGTCGAGAGCACGAGCCGCGACGAGATCGGCGAGACGTCCCGCGCGTTCCAACGCATGGTGCGCTACCTCCAGGAGATGGCCGACTCGGTCACCCGCGTCGCCCAGGGCGACCTGACGGTGACCGTCGCACCTGCGTCCGAGCGCGACGTGCTCGGCGCCGCCGTCGCCGAGATGCTCGAGGCCCTGCGCGCGATCATCTCCCAGGTCACGACCGCCGCGACCGAGATGAGCGCCGCCTCGCAGGAGCTGACCGCAACGTCGAGCGAGACCAGCCGCGCCGTCGACGACATCACCCGCGCCGTCCAGGAGGTGGCCGCGGGCGCCGAGCGCCAGGTGCTCATGGTGCAGACCACACGCGACCTCGCCGCCGAGTCCGCCGGCGCCGCCGAGCAGGCCAGCAACGTCGCCAACGAGGGCATCGGCGCCGCCGAGCAGGCCACCGACGCCATGGGCGTCGTCAAGCAGTCCTCCGCCGAGGTCGTCGGGGCCATCGGCGAGCTCGCCACCCGGTCCGACCGCATCGGCGGCATCGTCGAGACGATCACGGCCATCGCCGGCCAGACCAACCTGCTGGCGCTGAATGCGGCCATCGAGGCCGCCCGCGCCGGCGAGCAGGGCCGCGGCTTCGCCGTCGTCGCCGAGGAGGTGCGCAAGCTGGCCGAGGAGTCGCGCCGCGCGGCCGAGCAGATCGCCGAGCTCGTCGGCGAGATCCAGGTCGAGACCAAGCGCACGGTCGGCGTCGTCACCGAGGGCGCCACCCGCAGCGACGAGGGCGCCACCATCGTCGCCGAGACGCGGGTCGCGTTCGGCCAGATCGGCGTCGCCGTCGAGGACATGTCGCACCGCATCGAGCGGATCGCGCACGCGTCCTCCGAGGTCGCCGTCGTCGCCGAGCAGTCGTCCGCCGCCACCGAGCAGGTGTCCGCGTCGGCCGAGCAGACGAACGCCGCGGTGCAGCAGATCAGCGCCTCGTCGCAGCAGCTGGCCGCGACGGCCCAGAGCCTCGAGCGGCTCGTCGCGCACTTCCGCCTCGCCTGACACCTGCGCAGATAGGCTTCCCTCTCCGGTTCCGGCAAGACGGAGGGAAACGATGGCCGAGGCCTGCACGCACACCGATCGGATCGAGCGCACCGAGCTCCCTGACGAGATCCCGGGATGTGAGGACTGCCTGGCCATCGGCGGCCGCTGGCTGCATCTGCGGATGTGCGCCACCTGCGGCCACATCGGCTGCTGCGACTCGTCGCCGAACCGGCACGCCACCGCCCACGTGCACGCCAGCGGCCACCCGATCATCCGCTCCGCGGAGCCGGGCGAGGACTGGTTCTGGTGCTACGAGGACGAGGTCGCGTTCAGCGTGTCACCGCCGGCCGCCGGAGCCGGATGAGCACCCAGGAGGCGCGGCCGGTGCTGCTGGCCGTCGACGACGAGCCCTCGGTGGCGCGGGCGGTCGAGCGCGACCTGCGCCGCCGCTATGGGCGCGACTACCGTGTCCTTCGCGCCGAGAGCGGCGAGGACGCCCTGACGTCCGTGCGCGAGTCGAAGCTGCGCGGCGCCAAGGTCGCCCTGCTGCTGGCCGACCAGCGCATGCCGGAGATGTCGGGCGTCGAGTTCCTGGAGGAGGCCATGCGGCTCGCCCCCGAGGCGAAGCGCGTGCTCCTGACCGCCTACGCCGACACCCAGGCGGCGATCGACGCGATCAACCGCGTCTCGCTCGACCACTACCTGCTGAAGCCCTGGGACCCGCCCGACGAGCAGCTCTACCCGGTCGTCGACGACCTGCTCGACGCCTGGCGGGCGGACGCGCCGGACGACGCCGACCGCATCCAGGTGGTCGGCCACCGCTGGTCGCGTGAGTCGCACGACGCCCGCGACTTCCTGGCCCGGAACCAGGTGCCGTACCGGTGGCTCGACGTCGAGCGCGACGACGAGGGCCGGCGGCTGCTCGCCGCGGCCGACGGCGAGGCCGCGCTGCCGCTCGTGCTCTTCCCCGACGGGGGCGTGCTGCACGGCCCGAGCGTGGCGGAGCTGGCGGAGCGCTCCGGCGTACGCCGACGGGCCGAGCTCGAGTTCTACGACCTCGTGATCGTCGGCGGCGGCCCGGCCGGCCTCGCCGCGGCGGTCTACGGCGCCTCCGAAGGCCTGCGCACCGCGCTGATCGAGCGCGAGGCGCCTGGCGGGCAGGCCGGCCAGAGCTCGCGGATCGAGAACTACCTCGGCTTCCCTGTCGGCCTCTCCGGGGCCGACCTGGCCCGGCGGGCGACGGCGCAGGCGCAGCGCTTCGGCGCCGAGCTCCTGACCGTCCAGGAGGTGACGGCGATCGACGAGCGCGGCCCGGCCCGGCTCGTGCAGATGGCCGGCCACGACCAGCTGGGCGCGAAGGCGATCATCGTCTCGACCGGTGTCGACTACCGCCGCCTCGAGGCGCCCGGGATCGACGAGCTGGCCGGCCGCGGCGTCTACTACGGCGGATCGCGCAGCGAGGGCGTCTCGTGCCGCGACGAGCATGTCGTCGTGGTCGGCGGCGCCAACTCGGCCGGGCAGGCCGCGATCTACTTCGCCGGCTACGCCCAGCGGGTGACGATCCTGTACCGCGGGGCCAGCCTCGCGAAGAGCATGTCGCGCTACCTGATCGACACCATCGAGGCCACCCCCAACATCGACGTCCGCCTGCACGGCGAGGTGGCCGCCGCGCACGGAGACGCCTCGCTCGAGCGGATCACCGTCCGCGACACGCAGACCGGCGAGACGGACGACCTCTCCCTGGCCGCGATGTTCGTCTTCATCGGCGCCCGGCCGCAGACCGACTGGCTGCCCGGCGGCATCGCCCGCGACCCGCGCGGATTCGTCCTGGCCGGCGCCGAGGTGCTGCGCGAGGACGTGCGCCCGCGCTGGCGGCTCGACCGCGACCCCTACCTGCTCGAGACCAGCATGGCCGGCGTCTTCGTCGCCGGCGACGTCCGCAGCGAGTCGATGAAGCGGGTCGCCTCGGCCGTCGGCGAGGGATCGATGGCCGTCCACTTCGTGCACGAGTACCTGGCAGCGGCCGTATGACCACGGTGGAGGTGCTGGAGGGGCTCGACCTGTTCGAGGGCGTCGAGCGGCCGCTGCTCGAGGACTTCGCGGGCAAGGCCGTGCCCGACCGGCTCACGATCGGCGACGAGCTCTTCACCGAGGGCAAGCCGCTCGAGCGCTTCTCCGTCGTCGTCAGGGGGCGGATCGAGTGGTCGCGCTGCATCAACGGCGTCGACGTGATCCTGAGCCAGCGCGAGGGGCCGACGTACGCCGGCGCCTCGAACGTGCTCACCGGCGACCCGCCGGTCGCGAGCGGCCGCGCCGTCACCGAGGTCGACCTGCTGACCTGGGACATCCCCACCTTCAAGTCGTTCCTGCGCGACGCGCCGACCGCCATGCGGACGACGGTGCGGCTGATCGCGCCGATCGCCCAGGCCGCCGACGCGCTCGTGCGCCAGCAGGAGAAGCTGGCCGCGCTCGGCACCCTCTCCGCGGGGCTCGCCCACGAGCTGAACAACCCGGCCGCGGCCGCCCGCCGCACCGCCAGCGAGCTCGGCGAGGCGCTGGCCACGCTCCAGGACACCGTCCACCACTTCGTCTCGAGCGGGGTCGAGCGCGAGGAGGCCGCCCGCCTGGTGACGCTCCAGCAGGCGGCGCTGACGCGGGCCGGCGAAGGCGAGGGCGACGTCGCCGCGGCCGACCGCGAAGACCGCCTGGCCGAGCTCCTGGACGACATGGGCCAGGAGGGCTGGCGGCTGGCCGAGCCGCTGTCGCGGGCGTGCCTCGACGAGGACTGGCTCGAGCAGGTGCAGTCGGCGGCCGGGCCGGCCACCGGCCCGGCGCTCGAATGGGTGGCCGCGTCGCTCACCGCGCACACCCTGGTCGGCGAGCTGCACGAGTCGACCGCCCGCATCTCGGAGCTCGTGGCCGCGATCAAGGATTACACGCACATGGACCGGGCCGCCGTCGAGGACGTCGACGTCCACGCCGGGCTCGACAGCACCCTGACCATGCTGAAGTACCGCATCAAGCACGAGCCGGTGAAGGTCGAGCGCGTCTACGACCGTTCGCTTCCGCTCGTCACCGTGCACGGCTCGGAGCTGAACCAGGTGTGGACGAACCTGCTCACGAACGCGCTCGACGCGATCGAGGGCAACGGCAAGGGGACGATCACGATCACCACCCGGAGCGTCGGCGACGACGTCGTGGTCGAGATCGGCGACGACGGCCCCGGCATCCCGGCCGAGGTGCAGGGGCGCATCTTCGACCCGTTCTTCACGACGAAGCAGGTCGGCGACGGCACCGGCCTCGGCCTCGACATCGCCCGCCGGATCGTGATCGGCCACCGCGGGGCGATGTCGGTGCGGTCGCGGCCCGGGGACACCGTCTTCTCCGTGAGCATCCCCGCGGCCGGGAAGGCGGCCTAGCCGTGTTCCGCAACGACATGCCCCGCTACGACATCCTCTCCGAGGACGCGATGGAGGTGCTCGAGCGGGGCTGGCGGCGGCTCCTCTCCGACATCGGCGTCGAGTTCCTGCACGAGGGATCGCTGGAGCGCTTCCGCGCGGCCGGGCAGACGGTCGAGGGGTCGGTGGTGAAGTTCGATCCCGACTGGGTGATGGAGTGCGTCGCAAGCACGCCGAGCGAGTTCGACCTCGTCGCCCGGAACCCCGAGCGTACCGTCCACCTGGGCGGCCGGCACATGGTCTTCTCCCCCACCCAGGGCCCGCCGTTCGTGCGCGAGGGAGAGGATCGGCGCGAGGCGACGATGGCGGACTTCGAGAACCTGTGCCGCCTGAGCCAGACCTACGACCAGCTGGACACGCCCGGCGGCCTCTGCTGCGAGCCCGGCGACCGGCCGCTCGACTCGCGCCACCTCGACATGCTGCTCGCCGTCCAGACGCTCACGGACAAGCCGTACATGGGCGCCGTCATCACCGAGGGCGCCGCCGTCGACACGATCCGGATGACCGACATGCTGTTCGGCGGCGCCGCGGACGACCAGGTGCGCGTGTTCGGCGTCGTCAACGCCAACTCGCCCATGCGCTACGACACGCGCATGATCGAGGCGATGGTGGTCTACGCGGCCGCCGGCCAGGCCGTGATCATCACCCCGTTCCTGCTCATGGGCGCGATGTCGCCGGCGTCGGTGCCCGGGTCGCTGGTACAGCAGACCGCCGAGGCGCTGGCCGGCCTCGCCCTGACGCAGGTCGTGCGACCCGGCGCGCCGGTCGTGCTCGGCTCGTTCCTCTCCCACACCGACATGCAGTCGGGCTCCCCCGGCTTCGGCGGCCCGGAGTCGGCGATGGGCCTGCTCTGCTCGGGACAGATCGCGCGCCGGCTGGGCGTGCCGTGGCGGGCCGGCGGCGGCTTCCTGACGTCCAGCCAGACTGCCGACGCGCAGGCCGCCTACGAGGGCCTGAACACCATGTTGCCCGCGTTCCTCGCGGGGGCGAACTTCGTGGAGCATGCGGCCGGCTGGCTCGAGTCGGGCCTCGTCGCCTGCTACGAGAAGTTCATCGTCGACATCGAGATGCTGCGGATGCTGCAGGAGGAGTTCACGCCGCTCGAGATCGACGAGGCCAGCCTGGCCTACGGCGCCCACCAGGAGGTCGGCCACGGCGGCCACTTCCTCGGCGCCGCCCATACGCTGGAGCGGTTCCGCACCTGCTTCTACCGGCCGCTGCTGTCC